>NZ_JAWHNU010000002.1:214510-245976 GCF_032582135.1 Pseudomonas syringae group sp. J309-1
GCCGCCATCACGATTCATCACGTGTTGTCGGGGGGGTGTCTCTGGTAATGTCCGGCGGGGGGACAGGGTCCACCCCCCCCGCCACATGCCATTTGCGACTTGACCGACATCCAACGAATTCAGCGCTTGAGTTTGCGCTTGTTGCGGTACTGGTCGATGACCACCGCAATCACGATGATCAAGCCCTTGATGATGTCCTGAATGTAAGCATCCACGCCGACAAAGGTGAACCCGCTGGCCATTACGCCAAGGATCAGCGCACCGATTACCGTGCCGGTGATGCGCCCTACTCCGCCCGCCAGACTGGTGCCGCCGATAACCGCGGCAGCAATCGCATCCAGCTCGTAGGACATGCCCATCCCGGCCTGACCGGTGGCCGCACGTGCCGAGGCCACGACACCGGCCAGCCCCGCGAGCAAACCGGCGATGCTGTAGACGATGATCAAATGACGCTTCACGTTGATCCCCGACGTGCGCGCCGCCTGCATGTTGCCGCCAATGGCGTAGGTGTACTTGCCGTATTTGGTGTAGCGCAAAGCAATATGGAAAATCACCGCCACTACCAGAAAGATAATCACCGGCATCGCACCATGACCAATGGCCGTGTACGAATCCGAAAGCATGCTCACTGGCTGGCCTTCGGTGTAATAACGGGCCAGGCCACGGGCCGAAACCATCATCCCCAGGGTCGCAATAAACGGCGGGATACCCGTGACGGCGATGATGCTGCCATTAATTGCGCCCGCCAGTAGCCCCACACCAAGCCCCATCGCCACCGGGATCCAGACCGGTAAGTCCGTCAGGCTGGGAAACACCGCCCGGGAAAAGTCAGAGGTTTGCGCCAGGCTGGCGGCAATCATCGCAGACAACGCCAGCACCGAGCCCGAGGACAGATCGATGCCCGTGGTGATAATCACCTGAGTCACGCCGATTGCCAGCAGGCCGATAATCGATACTTGCAGGATCATCAGCACCAGGCGCTGGGAGTTCATCAGGAAGCTTTGATCGCGCACGATCCAGCCGAACAGTTCAAACACCAGACCAATGCCGATCAGCACAAGGAAGATGCTGAGTTCGGTAGGCATACGTCGACGATTTTTGGTCGGCACTGTGGCCGATTTGTTTTCCGTTATTGCGTTCATAGCCCGTCACCTTTTTTATTCTGCTTATTCTGTGGATCAGTGGAGCGCCGTCATTCCGGAAGCCAGTTGCATGACTTTTTCCTGGGTCGCTTCATCGCGATCAAGGATGCCCATCAGGTCGCCCTCATGCATCACCATGACCCGGTCACTCATGCCCAACACCTCCGGCAACTCAGAGGAAATCATGATCACTGCCATGCCTTCACTCGCAAGGAAAGAGATCAGGCGATAGATCTCGGCCTTGGCGCCGACATCGATGCCACGGGTGGGTTCGTCAAGGATCAGAAGGCGCGGGTTGGTCATCAGCCAGCGCGCCAGCAAGGCTTTCTGCTGGTTGCCACCGGACAGCGTGTCGATGCACTGTTCAAGGGAGGGGGTTTTCACCCGAAGTTTCTTGCACATGTCCTCGCACAACACGCGCAGGGCTTTTTGTTGAATAAAGCCGTGGCCCGAATAATGCGGCAGCACCGCCATCTCCATGTTTTCCAGCACCGACAGGCATGGGAACAGGCCACTTAGCTTGCGATCCTCGGTCAGCAGGGCAAAGCCTTTGTCGATCGCCATGTGCGGATCGGTAATACGCAGCGCCTGACCGTCGAGAAGTATCTCGCCGCCACTGGCGGGGGTAATGCCAAAAATGGTTTCCGCTACATTGGTACGGCCCGAGCCCATGAGTCCGGCGATGCCCAGAATCTCGCCAGCGTGCAGATCAAAGGATACGTCCTTGAACACGCCGTCCAGGCGCAGGTCTCGTACCGATAAGAGCAAATCGCCGATGGGCTTCTCGCGCACCGGAAACAACTGGCTCAGCTCACGTCCCACCATCATCGAAATAAGGCTGTCGCTGTTCATGCTGTCGGCGCGCTGCAGGCCGATGTAACGACCATCGCGAAATACCGCCACCTCATCAGCAATAGCGAACACTTCGTTCATTTTATGGGTGATGTAGATGATGCCTTTGCCCTGAGACTTGAGGTCGGCAATGATCGAAAACAGATGGGCCACTTCCTTGTCGGTAATGGCCGAGGTCGGCTCATCCATGATCAGGATGTCGGAGTCATAAGACACGGCCTTGGCAATCTCGACCATCTGCCGTTCGGCGATGCTCAGGTTGCCCACATGCTCCTCAGGATCGAGGTTGATGCGCAGACGGGCCAGCAGTTGGGCGGTACAGCGGTGCATTTCACGGTGGTTGACCATGTGCAGGCTGTTGAGCTGTTCGCGGCCGATCCAGATATTCTCGGCGATGCTCATGTGGGGCATCAGGTTGAGTTCCTGATGGATCATGGCGATCCCGGCCTTCTGGGCCGACAGCGGTGTTTCAAAAACTATCGGTTTGCCGCGCAGACGAATTTCACCGGCATCAGGCTGGTAGATACCGGCGATGATTTTCATAAGCGTCGACTTGCCCGCACCGTTCTCACCCATCAGCGCCAGCACCGAGCCCGGTCGCACGCGCAGTTGCACATCGTCCAGAGCAACAACGCCGGGAAAACCTTTGCTGATATTGACGATTTCCAGCAGGTAAGGCTCTTCCGGCAGCCGGGGCTGGATGGCGGGAGGCTGCGAGACAGTCGCTTGAGCGAACATAAAGCGGTACTCCATCTGCGAGGCGGCCGAAGCCGCACTGTCAGCTGATTGTTTTGTTGTTATGCCAGGGCTATTTGAAGTCTTTGACGTTATCCGGAGTGATCAACTTGAACGGGATGACAATGTTCTGTTCGATCGTCTCTTTCTTCGCCATCCGGCGTGCCGCCTCAAGGGAGCCGACGCCCTGGCCTTTGGCATCCTGAAACACCGACACGGCCATCTCGCCTTTGGAGATCGCGTTCAGGCCATCCGGCGTACCGTCCACACCTGCAATCAACACACTGCCAGGCTTGGTGCCGGCCGACTTGAGCGCCATGGCTGCACCAATTGCCATTTCATCGTTATTGGCAAGCACCGCGTCAAACTCACGCCCTTGGGTCAGCCAGTCGTTGACCAGTGTCATGCCTTTGTCGCGCAGCCAGACGCCGCTTTGTTCCTGCTCAATTTTGATGCCCGGGTACTTGGCCAGAACTTCCTTCACTCCCTTCGTGCGGTTGGTGGTGGAGTTGTTCGCCAGGTCACCCAACAGAATCACGATCTTGCCCTTGCCGCCGAGTTTGTCGGCGATGTACTGCATTTGTAGCCTGCCCGCTTCTTCGTCATTGGACGTCACAGCCGCAACGCCCTTGGGCAGATCAGCCTGGTCGGGACGGCGATTGACATACACCAGCGGGATACCCGCCTCGATTGCTTCCTTGCTGATCCGCGCCGTGGACGCCGTATCCACCGGGTTGACGATGATTGCATCGACTTTCTGGCTAATGAAATTCTCGACCTGACTCAGTTGCTTGACCACGTCGGCACGTGCGTCTTCGAACTGCAGTTGCACACCGTCGCCCTTGGGATAGGACTTGGCTTGCTTGTCCATGTGCTCACGGACGTTGGTCAGATAGGTGTCGTCGAACTGCGACATGCTCACGCCGATCTTCAGATCGGCAGCCGTGGCAAATCCGCTGGCGAGCAACAGGGACAAAGCCAGCGCGGTAAAACGGATCGGGGTCTTCATGAACGGTCTGTCTCCAGTATTTTTGTTTTTAAGACGTTGCGTTGATCAGAGCGGGTCGTGCGAGGTCAGCAGTCGAACCACTGGTGCACCTGGAATACAGGGAATCCCGGCGCCTTTGTGTTCGACACGCAGCATGCTGGGAAAGGGGATGCGGAATGGCCGGGCGCTTGGCAGAACGCGGGGCTTGCAGACAGGGCATTAACTCGCAGTACAACGTTGAAGACTTTCATCTGACGGTACCTGGTTGTTTGATCTTGTTTTTGTAGAGTCGCCCAAATCAGGTTCGGGACGTACTTCATGCAACCTGAAAAAGACTTTATTGGAAAATAATTTCCATATCAATATATTTTAGAATTTAATTCCATTTCTTTATTCAAGCCACCCGTGGGGGCTCGTCGTTCATTGAAATAAAACCCGTCACGCAGCATAGGCAGACTGCCTGCGTGCACATTCTGACCGGCTCTCATCAATAAAATCAGCCGTAGAAGCGCGGACGTTCCGGCAAGCTGACCTTCACAATCTGCTCACTGCCTTGCGCTTCGATACATGCATCTGCGGCCACCGCTGCCGCAAACCCATCCCACGCAGAAGGTCCACCGACTTGCCCGGCGCGCACTCCATCGATAAAAGCCTGTAATTCCACGTCATAGGCACCAATGAAGCGATCCTTCCAGTCCATCAGGATTGCGTTGGACAGCTTTGCGCCGCTGCGTAATTGCACCTGGGACGGTTCAGGCAATTTGGCGATACCGGTCTCCCCCACCACTTCGCACTGAATGTCATAGCCGTACTGGCAGTTCACGAACACCTCTACATCAATACGCGTGCCTCTGGCGGTTTCCAGTAGCACGATCTGCGGGTCACGCAGGTGAGCCAGGGCTTTGCTGGACTTGCGCGGAAATACCACTTGCACCGACACGTAGTCATCGTTGAGCAGCCACCGCAACACATCCAGCTCGTGGATCAGCGTGTCAGTGATCGCCATGTCGGTCCTGTAGTGCTCGCCCACTGTCGGGTTGCGGTGCGCGCAGTGCAACATCAACGGCTCGCCGATCTGGCCGCTGTCGATCACCGCTTTCAACGCGCGATAACCTTCATCGTATGGGCGCATGAAACCGACTTGTACCAGGCGCTTGCCATAAGCCACTTCCGCGTCGACGATAGCGCGGCAGCCAGCAGCGGTGACTGCCAGAGGTTTTTCGCAGAACACCGGTTTGCCAACGGCAATGGCGGCGAGCACAAACGCTTCGTGGCTCGGCCCCCATGAGGTCACCAGCACGGCATCGACCTGTGGCGAATTGATCAGCGCATGTCCGTCGGGGTATACCTCGGCGTCCAGCTTGAGGTCGGCAATCACCCTGGCGGCCTGCTCGAGGTCTATGTCGGTGACCGCAACGACCTGGCTATTAAGCAAAGTCTGGCTGCAACGACGAATATGGTCACGGCCAATAGCGCCGGTACCGATCACTCCTAGCTTCAACGACATACACAGTTCTCCGATCAAAAAATAACTGACTGATTTGGAATTCATTTCTGTAGGAGCGCTCTTGGTCTGGGCCGCATCCGGACGATGCGGTGCGTCAGCGAAAAATGCGTTCCCTGACCAGATCCCATCGCGGGCAAGCGCGCTCCTACAAGTCCCCGTTTGCAGCGCGACAGCGTGGTGCCGGGAACGCCGCGGCGACTCTTGCTTTTAGTACTGCCGGGCCTTGGCCAACTGCTCATTGATTTTTTTCGCTGCGGCATTGGTGCGTTCGCTGGTGGACTCCTGCGCCACACCCACCCGCCACCACGACAGGTAGCCGTGGATCATGGTCTTGGGCAGTACCTTGATATCAATCAGGGTCGAGACGGTTTGAGTACGCGCATCGGCTAAAGCGGCCTGCAGTTGCTCGACGGTGCTGACCTTGTAGGTCTTGCAGCCATAGGCCTGCGCGCTCATGGCGAAATCCACTGGTACCAGGCCGCCATCGAGCTTGCCGCTCTCGGGGTCGCGGTAGCGGAATTCGGTGCCAAAACTGTCCATGCCATTGCCGATCTGCAGGTTGTTGATGCACCCGAAAGCCATGTTGTCGAGCAGCACAACGTTGATCTTGCGCCGCTCCTGAATCGAGGTGACCAGCTCTGAATGCAGCATCATGTAAGAGCCGTCACCGACCAGGGCGTAGACCTCTTTGGTGGGTTCGGCGAGTTTCACGCCAAGGGCGGCGTTGACCTCATAGCCCATGCACGAATAGCCATACTCGACGTGGTAGGTGTTGACGCCCTTGCTGCGCCACGCGCGCTGCAGATCACCCGGCAGGCTGCCGGCCGCAGCGACGATGATCGCGTCGTCGGCCAGCGTTTCATTCAACACGCCGAGCACCTGGCTCTGGGTCAGGCACGAGCCAGTCAACTCGATGAATTCACGCAATACCGCACGATCAAGACGGTCATCAACCTCTGGCACGAAGTTGTCGCCCTGGTAGCGAACCTCATAAACCCGGTCCACTTCCGCCTCCAACTGCGCCTTGGCAGTGCTGATCTGCTCACCCCAGCCGGAACGGTAATCACCCAATAGGTCAGTCAACGCCTCAAGCGCGAGGTGTGCGTCGGACAGCACTTGCACGCCGTCCAGTTTCAACGCGTCGCAAGGGTTGATATTGATATTGAGAAACTGCACGTCAGGGTGCTTGAACAGCGACTTCGACGACGTGGTGAAGTCGGTATAACGCGTGCCGATGCCGATGATCAGGTCCGCCTGCGGTGCCAAAAGATTTGCGGCAAGGCAACCGGTTTCGCCGATACCGCCGAGATTCAGCGGGTGGCTGGAAAGCACTGCACTTTTCCCGGCCTGGGTTTCGGCAAACGGAATACCGAAACGCTCCGCAAATGCCTGAAGTGCAGCATTCGCGCCGGAGTACTTGACCCCACCACCACAGATGATCAGCGGGTTGCGTTTACCGTTGAAGGCGGCCAGGGCATCCCTCATCATCGCTTCAGTCGGTGGCCGACGATCCAAACGGTGCACGCGTTTCTGCAGGAAGTAATCCGGATAATCCCAGGCTTCGGCCTGTACATCCTGCGGCAGAGCCAGCGTGACAGTGCCGGTTTCTGCCGGATCGGTCAGTACACGCATGGCGTGAATCGCCGCTGTCATCAACTGTTCTGGGCGGTTGATGCGGTCCCAGTATTTGCTCACAGAACGGAAAGCGTCGTTGGTGCTGATGCTCAGGTCATGAAACTGCTCGATCTGCTGCAACACCGGATCAGGCTGTCGACTCGCATACACATCGCCGGGCAACAACAGCAACGGAATACGATTGGCCGTAGCAGTTGCGGCAGCGGTGAGCATATTGGCCGCGCCAGGGCCTACCGACGAGGTACACGCGTAGATCTTGCGCCGCAGGTGTTGTTTGGCAAAGCCGATGGCGGCATGGGCCATGCCCTGCTCATTGCGCCCCTGATGCACCACCAGATCGCCGCTGTCCTGCTCAAGGGCCTGGCCGAGGCCGAGCACATTGCCGTGGCCGAAAATCGTGAAGACTCCGGCGACAAACTTGCTCTGCACACCATCGACTTCGATATATTGGTTATCCAGGAACTTCACCAGGGCCTGAGCCATGGTCAGTCTCGTTGTAGTCATGTCGCGCCCCCTTATTGGTTTTTCTGGAGGACGCAGCAGGCGCCCGATGCCTGCTGAATATCCACCGGGGAACGCTTGAGCGCGTCCCTCCGGTCAAGGGCAAAACGTAGAGACGTTTGCATTATTGTTGTGCTCCACTAGTTGTTGGTTGTGCTCAACCGGGAATGGTCACTTGGCCGTCGGCATGCTGAACTCGGGGCCCTTGGCAATACTGTCGGGCCAGCGTTGCATCACGCTTTTGTAACGGCTGTAGAAGCGAATGCCCTCTTCCCCATAGGCATGATGATCACCAAACAACGAGCGTTTCCAGCCGCCGAAGGAATGCCAGGCCATGGGCACCGGGATCGGCACGTTGATGCCGACCATGCCCACCTTGATGCTGCGGGCAAAGGCTCGTGCAATGCCGCCGTCGCTGGTGAAGCAAGACACGCCATTGCCGAATTCATGGGCGTTGATCAAGGCCACTGCGCTGGCGAAATCTGCCACGCGCACAATGCCCAGTACCGGTCCGAAAATTTCTTGCTGATAGATGCTCATTTCCGGGGTGACGTTATCGAACAGCGTCGCCCCCACGAAGAACCCGCCCTCCGCGCCCGGCACCTTGAAGCCACGCCCGTCGACAAGCAGTTTCGCTCCCTGGGCCACACCCTGATCGATAAAACCCTCGACTCTGGCCTTGTGCTCTCCCGTGACCAACGGCCCCATATCGCTGTCGTTGTTCATGCCGTTGCCGACCTTCAGCCGGTCGATGCGCGGCAGCAATTTGTCGATCAGCTTGTCACCGACATCGCCTACCACAACGGCAATCGAGATCGCCATGCAGCGCTCACCTGCCGAGCCGTAGGCTGCGCCAATCAACGCGTCTGCCGCCTGATCGAGATCAGCGTCGGGCATCACGATCATATGGTTCTTCGCACCGCCCAAGGCCTGCACGCGCTTGCCGCGTTGGGTCGCCTGCTGATAGATGTACTCGGCAATCGGCGTTGAGCCGACAAAGGAAATCGCTTCGACGTCCGGATGCTGCAGCAAACCGTCGACCGCGGTTTTATCGCCTTGCACCACGTTGAATACGCCCTCGGGCAGTCCGGCTTCAGTCAGCAGGCGTGCCATCAGCAAACTGGCGGATGGATCGCGCTCGGACGGTTTGAGGATGAAGCAGTTACCGGTGGCCAGGGCCATCGGGATCATCCACAGCGGCACCATTACCGGGAAGTTGAACGGCGTGATGCCGGCACATACGCCCAAGGGCTGGCGCACGCTCCAGTTATCGATACCCCCGCCGATGTTGTCGCTGAAACGGGTGGTCAATAGATTGGGCGCACCACAGGCGTACTCGACGATCTCGATACCACGAGTCACCTCACCTTTGGCGTCGGAAAAGACCTTGCCGTGTTCACGGCAGATGATCCCGGCCAACTCGTCATGGTGCTGTTCCAGCAGCTCCTTGAACTTGAACAGGACCCGCGAACGACGCAGGGATGATTGCTCTGACCATTCCGGAAACGCCTTGAGGGCCGAGGCGACGGCATCATCGACGGTCTTCTGGCTGGCCAGGCCTACGCGCGCCTGGACCTCGCCCGTGGCCGGATTGAATACCTCGCTGAAACGCTCGCTTGCGCCGTCCTGCACCTGTCCGTTGATGTAGTGGCCGATTACCTGAATGCTGCTCATTGTTCTTGTTCTCCGTCGAAAAGGTTAGAGATCGAGCAGCCAGCTGTGCTGCGGGTCATTATGGAAATGCCAGGCGCGTTTGGGACCGGCCATCACATTCAGGTAATAAGACTCGTAGCCATACGGCACGCTCACCGGGTGATAACCCTTTGGCACCACTACCAGATCGCTGTTTTCCACGGCCATTGCCTCGTCGATGCTGCGGTCATCGGTGTAGACGCGCTGGAACACATAGCCCTGGGGCGGATTGATCTGGTGGTAATAGGTTTCTTCAAGAAAGCTCTGGTGCGGCAGGTCATCAGTGTCGTGCTTGTGCGGCGGGTAACTCGACGAATGCCCGGACGGCGTGCGCACCTCTACGACCAGCAGTGAATGCGCTGGCTCGCTGTCCGGCAGGATGTCGCACACATAGCGAGTGTTGGCACCTTTGCCGCGCACGCTGCGCTTGCAGGCTTCGGGTCGAATCAGCCGCGGCTCATAGCCCTGCGCACCCGGCGCAGCGCAGACGGCGATCTGCACGTCGCTCAAGGCAGTCACCTGAGCACTTGTGCCCGGCGGAAGGTAAGCGGCAAACGGCGACTTGTCGTCAAAGACCGACTGACGATCCCCTAGATTTTGCCAGTTGAAGGACTCACCCTCGATGTTCACACGACCGCAGAGCAGCACCAGGCAAAGCTCCTTGTCGCCAGCACTGACCGGCAGGGTTTCGCCCAGACTCAGGTGGTACGCAGCGAAACCTACGTAATCCAGACGGCCGTCTTCCAAGGCGACCATGGTTTGTCCATGTTTGTTGCTTTTGACTAACAGACTCATTGTCCAACCCTCTCGTTGAGAAGTGCACGCAAAGTGTCATAACCCTTTTTGGCGTAGATGTAGCTGGGCGCCACGGCCGGGTCCTGCTCGGCTTCCACCACCAGCCAGCCCTCGTAGTTCGCTGCGAGCAGTACGCCCAGCAACGACGCGAAGTCGATATCGCCATCGCCGGGCACCGTGAAGGTGCCGTTGACGATGCAGTCGGGAAAGCTCCACATCTGGTTACGAGCCAGTTGCACTACCGGTTTGCGCACGTCCTTGAAATGAACGTGACAGACACGGTCGATGTGTTTGCGCAGCACTTCGATGGGCTCGCCACCGCCCATGTAGCAATGGCCCGAGTCAAAAAGCAGGCCCACTTCAGGGCCCGTCCGGCGCATGAGCTGGTCGATGTCTTCAGGGGATTCGACGTACGCGCCCATATGGTGGTGGTAGGCAAGACGCACACCTTGCGACAAGGTGAAGCGCGCCAGTTCGGTGAGTTTGTTAGCGTAATCTTGCCAGGCCTGCTCACTATGAAAGCGTGGTCGTTCGATAAGGCGGATGGGTGAACCCTGGATAGAGTCGGCGACTTCGCCATAGACCAGCACCGAAGCGCCATTTTGCCTGAGCAGGTCGAGGTGTCCGGCAATGGCATCGACCTCTTCGGCGACCGAGCGCCGCGCCAGACGGCTGGAGTACCAGCCGGAGACCAGAGCCAGGCCGTAAGGCCGCAGCACATCACCAACGCCCTTGGCGTCTTTGGGAAATTTGCCGTTGAGTTCGAAACCTTCGTAGCCGATGTCCTTGCCTTCTGCAAGGGCAGTGCTCAAAGGCGTTTCACCGCCCAAAGCCGGCAGATCGTCGTTGCTCCAGGAGATCGGGTTGATGCCAATTCGGATTGCGGGCATGGCTGCACCTTTTATTGTTATCAGAAAGCAATGAGATCTGCTTTATTCCGCCTCAGGCCCGCGCGCTGCGCCAGGCATTGATCAACTGTTCGAAGGTGGCCTGCACCTTCTGGATCAGGGTTTCATCATCAATGTCACCCGCCATCCACGCCCGGCTCGGCTCCTGAAAAATCGTGCGACCCACAGCAAAACCACGGCAGGTTGTGCTCTGACTGGCTTGCCTGAAGCCATCAGCAAGGGATTCGATCGACGCGTTAAGCCCCAGCAGTACAACGCCGCGGCAATACGCATCGCGCTCCTGAATCAGTTCGTCGAGCTTTTTCCATTCCTCGGCTGACTGTGCCTCGATCTTCCACCAGGCCGGGTAGATGCCCAGGTTGTAAAGGCGCTTGATGCTGCGATAAAGCACATCGGGATAAGTGGACGGATGATCCTTGGGCGGAATAACTTCCAGCAGCAATTCGTGACCGCTGACCAGAGAAGCCTCGTACACCGCCTTGAGTTGCGCCTCCTGCTCCAGACGCAACAAAGGTTCGTCATCGGGATGAAACTGCACCAGACACTTGATGATCTGCTCCTGGGGCCAGGCGATCAGGTTGCTACCAAGCGAGCGCCCGTGCTCAAAACCCAACGGACGCGAGTTCTGAATCTCCACCGGACGGGCGATCCACCATCCGCGGCCAGTGGCAGCATTGAGCGCATCCTGACCGAAACGCTGGTCGGCAAGCAGGCCCACATCAGCCTCGACACCCTGCGCGTGCAATTTTTGCTCGACCCGCTCCACCGCCTGAATAAACAGCTGCTTGATAGCGGTGAGGCGCGCCGGATCCTGGCCGGCCTTCTGCGCCAGGTCCACGAATTGCCAGCGATGGTCGAAGGCAAACACGAACAGCTGTTTCCAGGCCTTGCGTGGCACCGTAACCCGGTGCAGGCGTTGCAGAATCGGGTCCTGATCCGGACGAGTGATCGGAACCGGTCTGCTGAACAGATAGTCCAGCTCAGCGGGGGTCGGCATGGCGGGCGCACAGGCGTGACGGGAAACGACCAGGCCACCGCAGGCATTGGCCAGCTGGCAGCAACGCTCGTCGTTGGCATCGTTTAACCATCCACTGAGGAAGCCCGACATAAAGGCATCGCCCGCACCCAGCACGTTAAGCACTTCAACCCGCACGCCGGGGTAGACTTCACCATCCTGCAACCGTGCCGGGATAGCACCATGAATGACCGTACAGCCTTGCGGGCCCAGCTTGACCACCAGGGTCGCCGAAGTCACTTCACGCACGGTAAGCAAGGCGGTCAGCAAATCCTCACTGCCACCGGCAATCAGAAATTCTTCTTCAGTGCCAACGATCAGGTCGAAACGCGGCAGGATCTTCTGCACATGCTGACTGACAGTCTGGTCGGCGACAAAACGGGTTTCTCCATCCGCCTTGCCTGCCAATCCCCACAACACGGGGCGATAGTCGATGTCCAGCACACGCCGGACGTTGTGACGCTCGGCGTAATCCAACGCCTGGATGCTGGCTTTGTAAACGCCATCGGTGGAGAAATGCGTGCCGGTAATCAGCAGTGCTTTGCTGGACGCGATGAAGGCTTCGCTGATGTCTTCGGCGCGCAACGCCATGTCGGCGCAGTTTTCACGGTAGAACACCAGAGGAAAGGTTTCGCGGTCTTTGAGGCCCAGCAGTACCAGGGCGGTGAGGCGTTCGGGATCAACCTTGATGCCACTGACGTCACAGCCTTCGCGAGCCAGGGATTCCAGAAGGAAGCGACCCATGTGGTCGTCCCCTACCCGGCTCAGCATTGCCGACTTCAACCCCAGCCTGGCCGTGCCGAATGCGATATTGGCGGAAGAGCCACCGAGGTATTTGGCAAAGCTGGATACGTCCTCAAGTCGCGCACCTACCTGCTGTGCATAGAGGTCGACGCCCAGGCGCCCGAGGCAAATCAAATCCAACTGACGCCCATTGGCAAAACGAGTCTGGCCCATGCTGGCTCCTGTTATTTTTATAAGCCTGCGTTGCACCGCCATCGAGACGGCAAACGCTCTTGGTGCAATCAGACTAAAACGTTCAGAAGCACCAATCAATATTTATTCCATAATTATTTTATATAGAATTTATATTCCAGACATCCAGAGTATACTCCTGGTGCCGACCCACCCTGTCTGTCGGTCAGGGTCGACGTGATGCCAAGGTATTTTTTTACGCCTACCCTGTAGACTTGCGCCACCCATCAGCGCACCAGCATAAATAACAAGCAGAAGGATTGCCCATGCCCCGCACCGATCAGCCGGCCAAGCCAGAGACGACTCAGGAAGACGTTCTCGCCAGCCCCCCGATCAATGCCGAACGCCTGTTGCAAATGATCACCGATGAGTACGAAAGTCTGCCGCGCCAGCTCAAACGCATCGCCACCTACATGAGTCAGCAGAGCGACCGGATCATGGTTGACCGCATCAGCGACATTGCTGGCGAATGCGAAGTGCACCCTTCAGCCATCGTGCGCTTTTCCCAGCGCTTCGGGTTCAGTGGGTTCAGTGAAATGCAGGCGCTGTTTCGCGAGGCGTACACCCACAAGACCACGCCGGTACAGAACTATCAGCAACGCATCCGCAGCATGATCGTCAATAAATCGCAGAAAGCCAGTGGCGGCGACCTGGCACGAGAATGCGTCAACGCAACGCTGTCTGGCATCGAACGGCTGGGCATGGAACTCGACGATGCTGCCTTCGACAAGGCGGTAGACCTGGTGGTCAATGCCGACAACATCTACGTAGTCGGCGTACGTCGCTCCTTCGCTGTCGCCGACTATCTGGTCTACAACCTGCAGCACACCAACAAGCGCATTCATCTGATCTCCGGTCTGGGCGGCAGCTATCGCGAGCAGATGCGCAGCGTGCGGGCCAATGATCTGGTGATCGCCATCAGCTTCACGCCGTATGGCAAGGAAACCCAGCATTGCTTGCGCATTGCCCAGCATCATCAAGCGAAGACGCTGATTATCACTGACAGCAATCTGTCGCCGCTGGCAAAGCGCGCCAGTACGGTGTTGTTGGTGAATGAAGGAAGCTCGTTCGCATTTCGGTCTTTGAGTGCAACGTTATGCTTGTGTCAGGCGCTGTTTATTGCCGTGGCGTACCGGCTGGAATTGAAGGTCGATGAGATTCATGAGCAGTTGGGGTTCGAAGACTGACCGAGCGCCCAAGGGCGAACCTCGCAGGACCGCCTTCAGGCGGGAGGACGTCGGGAGATTCACTGGATTTCTTTCGCCAGAAAAGCTGTCCTCCCGGCTAAGAACGCCATCTGTAAATTTTTATTCCATTAATTGTCACAAGAGAATATTTATTCTATAAATCACCTCTCTGAAAATAAAAATTAAAAAGGGTGAGTCATGCGCAAACTCGGAATCGGGCTTATCGGCACGGGCTTCATGGGGCGTGCCCATGCTTTGGCTTTTCGAAACGTCAGTGCAGCTTTCGAACTGCCTTTCACGCTTCATCTCGCTGCCCTGGCCGATGCCGATCCCGTTCGTGCGCAATCGTGCGCGACGGCCTGGGGGTTTGAACGCGCCTATGGCGACTGGCAACAGTTGATCGATGATCCTGCGGTCAATCTGATCGCCATCACCACCCCCAACCACCTGCACTATCCGATGGCCATGGCCGCGATTGCCGCTGGCAAGCCGGTCTATTGCGAGAAACCGCTGGCGGTGAGTCTGGAACAGGCCACTGCCATGCACCAGGCGGCAAAGGATGCAGGCGTGGTCACCCGTGTCGGCTACAACTACCAGCACAACCCGGTCATTGGGTTGGCAAGACAGCTGATCAAGAACGGTGAACTCGGTGAGATCATCAGTTTTCAAGGCGAATTCAGCGAAGACTTCATGGCCGACCCTGCGTCGCCCTGGTCATGGCGCTGTGAGGCTGCACACGCGGGAGGTGCGCTAGCGGATCTGGGCAGCCATTTGCTGGGCATGGCGCGGTATCTGCTCGGCGATATCGAAGCGGTATGCGCCGACCTCCAGACCGTGCACCGCCAACGCCCGGCCACGGCCGGTAGCCCGGAACTGCGCACAATCGCGGTAGACGACCTGGTCCATGCGCTGCTGCGTTTCACCAATGGCGCGCGCGGCACCTTCAGCAGCAGCTGGCTCAAGCACGGCTATAAAAACCATTTGAGTTTTGAAGTAAGCGGCACCAACGGCACGTTGTCGTTTGATCAGGAGCGCTTGAACGAGCTGCGTCTTTGCCAAATGGGCCAGGCAGGTTTTCAGCGTTTACTGGCGGGCCCGGACCTGCCCGGATATGCAGCGTTCAGCCCTGCGCCGGGTCATCAATTGGGCTACAACGAGCTGAAAACGCTGGAAGTGCATGAGCTGATCATGGCCTTGGCCGGCCAGGGACAGCTCGGCACTGATTTCGGACAAGCGCTGGAAGTCGAGCGACTGGCGTCGGCGATTCGACTCGCTGCTCGCGAACAGCGCTGGGTCAACCTTGGAGAGGTCTGATCACCGAAAACCAGGGTCGGGGTGGGAATCAACCCAATGACCGGTGCTCATCTGATCTTCACAACGACCTTGCCTTTGGCGCGCCCCGTGGCTAGATATTCCAATGCTTGCTTTGCCTGCTCGAACGTAAAGACCTTGTCGATCACCGGTCGAACATGCCCGGACTCAAGCAGCTTACCGATCTCGCCCAGTTGGGCGCCGTCGGGGCGAACGAAGAGGAATGAATAGGCAACGCCTTTGCTTTTCGCGAGCCGGATGATTTTGCGGCTCATCAAACCAAAGACGACACCGAGGAAGGCATTCAATCCGCGAGACTTGGCGAACGCTTTATCCAAGGGGCCAACCAGAGAAACGATCCTGCCGCCAGGCTTGAGGACATCAACGGACTTTGCGATCACGTCGCCTCTGAGCGTACCGAGCACCAGGTCGTAGTCATGCAGAACGGTCTCGAACGCTTGTTTCTTGTAGTCGATCACTTCATCTGCGCCGAGGCTGCTGACGTTCTGCACATTAGGCGTACTGGTGTTGGTGGTCACCTTTGCGCCGAGGTGTTTCGCAAGCTGGATCGCGAAGCTGCCAATGCCTCCGGACCCGCCCGGGATAAACACTTTCTGGCCCGGCTGAAGATCGCCGCGCTCTTTGAGTGCTTGCCACGAGGTAAGTCCTACCATCGGAATGGACGCCGCTTGAACGAAGTCCAGATTGGCAGGCTTCAGCGCGGCAGCGCTTTCCGGTACGACCGCACACTCAGCAATTGACCCGGTACCGAGGTCGAACAGGCTGGCATAGATCTCATCCCCGACCTTGAAACGAGTCACCCCGCTGCCTACCTGAATCACCACGCCTGCCAGGTCACTGCCAAGAATGGCGGGCAGTTGAAACTTCAGAACAGGCTTGAAAATACCGGTAGGGATCATGTTGTCGATGGGGTTGATCCCGGCAGCATGCACCTCGACCAGGAGTTCATTGGGCTTCAAGACTGGAAGGGACACCTCAGCAAAGCCAATTTCCGGGGATTTGCCGTAGCGTTTGAAGGTCAGCGCTTTCATAGAGCCTTGATTCCGGGAAGGTCTGGAATGATTTTCTGTCGCTCACGAGCACCGCGAGGCAGCGATGGCGTCCTGTCTGATACATCGCCATCGCGGCCTCGCGGTGCTCGTGCGCTCCGACAGATCCAATGTTTGCTTCGCAACAGCGCGGTGTCACGACACCGGCGCGGCTCGCGTCAACACGCAACAACCATCAGGCTTTCGGCTGATAGCGCTCGGCGGCATTGGCCTGGCGGATATCCGACAGCAATCCCTGGCGCGCGGCATCCAGTGCATCCCAACGCTCCGCGACATGCAGCGGCGGGATGGTGACGAGTTCGCGCCGATCAAAGCCGACAAGCGCCGCGTCGACCAGTTCTTCAACGTCCATCACATCAGCGATGGTATTAACGTCGATTCCCGCCCTCTCCCATATCTCGGTACGCGTCGCCGCAGGCAGTACGGCCTGGACGTATACGCCACTCGGCGACAATTCCAGATTCAGGCCTTGTGACAGGAACAGCACAAACGCCTTGGTAGCACCGTAAACCGTCATACCAAATTCCGGCGCCAAGCCCACCACCGAACCGATATTAACGATTGAGCCAGTACCCGACTGGGCAAAACGCGGGGCGACTGCGGCGGCCAGACGGGTCACTGCAGTGACGTTCAGGGTGATTAGTTTTTCGATAGCGTCTGCCCCCTGCTGAACGATCCCACCCGACTGAGCCATGCCGGCGTTATTGATGAGAATGCCAATTTGCGCGTCTTCGCGCAGACGAGCTTCCAGCGCGGAGAGGTCTGCAGACTGGGTCAAATCTGCCTGAAGTACCTCGACAGCAACGCCGTTTTCTTCACGCAGTTGTAAGGCCAGAGCATCAAGGCGTGCCTTGTCCCGCGCAACCAGAACCAGATCGTGGCCGCGACTGGCGAAGCGTTTGGCATAGATGGCGCCGATGCCGCTGGAGGCGCCAGTGATGAGTACAGTTGCAGGCTTTGTCATGGGAAAAGTCCTTCAAATAATCGGGTTTTACAGGGTTGGAAAACAGGCGTTTCAGCCGGCAATACTGGGGTTAGCCGAGGCATCCGCCGCACAACTGCCATAGAGCGTGTCTCGATTGAGCTGCGCCTGAGGCGATGTGGTTTTCTGGGAAGCAACGAGCGTTTTGCCGGGCATTTTTGTTTGGCTTCTGGCGTGAGAACGGAGCCAATGATTACGGTCACAATCTAAAATGTCAACATTTTGATGTCGAGCGACATCAATGTATAGTGTTTAGCTCATGTTGGACAAAACTGCTGGATGAGCGATGAAAGTCACCAAGCAACAGGCGCAGGCAAATCGCGCACATATCGTTGAGACCGCGTCGGCCCTCTTTCGCGAGCGCGGTTATGACGGCGTTGGCATTGCTGATCTGATGGCCGCAGCGGGCTTCACTCAGGGAGGCTTCTACAAGCACTTCGGCTCGAAGGCAGATCTGATGGCGGAGGCAGCGGCTTGCGGCATCAGCCAGTCGGCAACGCTGACAGCCAGTACGTCAGTGAAGGAGTTCATGGAGTTTTATCTTTCCCGCGAGCACCGCGACAACCGCGCCACGGGTTGCACCATGGCCGCGTTGTGTGCAGATGCAGCCCGCAAGGAAGAAGAGGTCCGCGCAACGTTCGCTGCGGGCATCGAAACCCAGCTGGCCGTGTTGCGCGATGGCGCCGGGCAGTCGGAGGATGAAGACTCTGCTCAGGCAAGAGCCAGGCGACTGGCCATAATGGCGCAAGCACTGGGCGCTATCGTCTTGTCGCGGGCATGTCCGGATGACTCGCCATTGGCAGATGAAGTTCTGGCGGCGAGTCGCGAGGCTATTCTCGGGAAAAAGTTTTCCTGAATACTGCATTCACTGCATGGCTTAAATCCTGAGTGCAGCGCTTTGTCCGATTCGAACAGGTTGGCTATGGTCTCAGGCTCATTAGCACTGGTGGGACCGAATTTATTCGGGAAAGCGATCTTTCAGGCGATACGAATGCTGCGTATGCACCGGCCTCTTCGCGAATGAATTCGCTCCCACCGGGATCAGTGCTTGCAGGCCAACATGGAATCTTTCACAGATACCGTTTCAGGCGGATCGCAAATCCCTGTGGGAGCCGGGCTTGCCCGCGATATTGGCGACTCGGTTTCATCGCTATACCGCGTCATCGTTCATCGCGAGCAAGCTCAGCTCCCACAGGTTTGGTAGTGAGTCAGGCGCAAAACATGTGGGAGCCGGGCTTGCCCGCGATACATGAGACGCTGCTGGAAGACACACCGCGTTATCTTTTATCGCCGGATGCGGCTCGGCCCAGGCACCGCTCAGATACAGGTACTCGCCTGTAGGAGTGAGCTTGCTCGCGATGAACGATGACACGGTCTAACTGACAAACCGAGTCGTCTGCATCGCGGGCAAGCCTCGCTCCCACAGGGAAGTGGTCAGGACCCGAAATGGAGTCGCGAGAGTTCGCTCAAAACTGCAATGCATCAAGTAATTCGTGCTAAGCACAGCGAAGGCAGTCACGGCCGGCATGCTTGGCGGAGTAAAGCGCGGCGTCAGCGGCACCGATCAAGGCTCCGGCGCTGACGTGAGGCGCGACGGCGGCCGCGACTCCCAGGCTGATGGAGACTCGAGCACCTTCGCCCAGTGCCGGGTGCGGTACATCGAGGGCAGCGACTGCCGCTCGCAGCCTCTCCGCTAACGCGCTGGCTTTGGCGAGATCTGCATTCAGCATCAACACCAGAATCTCTTCACCACCGAAACGAAACGTCAAAGCCCCCTCTTTTTTAGCAATCTGCTGGATAGCGCCGCTCAACAGTTTCAAACAGATATCGCCCTGCGGATGACCATAACTGTCGTTGTAGATTTTGAAGTGATCTATATCCAGGAGGATGACCGCGACTTTTTTGGGCGAGCGCGCCGCGTGATCCCAGACCGATGTCAGTACTTCATCCTGATACCGGCGATTGAACAATTGGGTCAGCGCATCAGTGCGCGCCATTTCCATCAACTGCACCTGCAACAGACGTCCTTGCAAGGCGAACAGATAGCTCATCCGGCTACCACGCTCAAGAAAATACGATGCCATCAACAGCAGTGCCACTGTCGAAACAAACAACAACGCATTGGCTTGCCAGATCAGAAAATCAGCGATATCCGCCATGTAAGTCGTCACGAGCTGGATGACCAGCATCAGGCTCATCGCCAGCGCGGCGTAACGCAATGGCAGTTGCTGGATCATGGTGCAATAGACCATGAGCAGCAGCATTCCCAACTGGTAGTGAAGCCGATACGGACTGTCGCTATAGATCATCACGATCAGTGGCATCAGCGAGGCGACGACAGTGCCAGTCGCCGCAATGGCTTCCAGCGCCCAGCGCTTTTTCAGACGCTGGATCCACAACAGGAAGACGATAAACATCGGCGTGATCAGGCACAGCCTGCCGAGTGCTACGTAAGCAAATACATCGCGCAGTGTCAGCCAGTCGCTGATCAGGAACAGGTTGTAAACCAGTCCTCCTCCAATGCCGACGATGGTGATGAATTGACGCCGCTGTTCCAGTGTTTCGGCCTCGTAGCGTTGCTCAAGATCGTCACTGAAGCGCAATGCACGCACCCCTGACGCGATGGTCTGCTCGACCTCGATCAGAATTTGAGGATCCTTGGCACTTGGGCGATCCAGGAGGGTATTGAGCATGGGGCACCGGAACAGCAAAGAGAATTCGGTTGGATAGCGCAATGCAGCCTGCTGCTACCCTGATAACCGGAGCGATCTGTAAAGACGACCGCTCCGTTCACACGTCATGAGATGAGTGTTGTCAGCCACGTTCTACATCTTGAAACGTGACACCACCATTCGTAGCTCACCTGCCAACGTCGACAGCTCGTTGGCAGTGACGGCGTTATCTTCTATCTCTTCCCTGAGCGCTTCGCTCCCGTTGCGAATTTCGGTGACGTTACGGTTGATGTCTTCAGATACCGCATGCTGCTGTACAGCCGCACTGGCGATCTGGGTATTCATCCCGACAATCCGCTCGACACCCTCGTTGATTTCATCAAGGCTGGCCGCTGCCTGATCTGCAGAGGCAATACAATCCTGCGCCCGGTGCCTGCCGGCTTTCATTTGCTCCACCGCCGCGGTTGTTGCCAGTTGCAACTCCTGGATAATCCGGCGGATTTCTTCTGTCGAATTCTGCGTGCGTGAAGCCAGGGTCCGAACTTCATCAGCAACCACCGCGAAGCCACGGCCCTGCTCCCCTGCACGGGCAGCTTCGATGGCAGCATTCAGCGCCAACAGGTTGGTTTGATCGGCGATGTTGCGGATAACCTCGATCACGCCGCCGATTTCCTGGCTGTGCACGGCCAGCGCAGAGACCTTCTCGGCGCTGACTTCAACTTCACTGGCCAGTTCTTCAACGGTCAGTCGGGTGTCGCGCATGACTGCAAGACCTGTGCTTGACGCCTGGCTGGCTTGCTCGGCGGCACGTGCGGCGCCCTCGGTGTTCTGCGCAACATCCGCAACACTCGCGGTCATTTCATTGATGGCCGTGGCAACCTGTTCGGTCTCACCCTGCTGGGAGGTCATTGAGTGTCTTGCTCGCTCGATTGACAATCCGAGGCGTTGAGCTGCGTCCGATACGGATTGTGAGCTTTGTTCAACCTGAGTCAGCGATGTGCTGAATGCCTGTGCCATATGGTTGAGGCCATTGCCAATGTCCGCCATCTCATCTTTGCCCTGCACTTTTGCGCGGGCCGTGAGATCGCCTTGCGCAATCAGTTGGGTAGCGCTCAGCACGCTATCGATCGCCCGGCGCATGGAACTGTAGATTCCGCTGAAACCGTAAATCAGCAACAGCCCCATGAACGTCAATGCGCCCAGAATCAGCATTCTTTCGCCTGACTTCTCTTCGATACGCTGATCCAGCAAAGCCGACAGAGAATCCTGCAGCATGTCCTGGGCCTTGTACAAATCGGCCACTACAGCGTTGCCTTTTGCTGGCAGGTCCTGCACGCCACTGATGGTGTCGCTGGTCGAAGCGATCAGCGAATCAAGGTCATTACGGAAACTGTCCAGATTCACCAATGCGTTGGTCACAGGGAGTTGAATCCGGTCAGCCAGAGCGGGTTCCTTGCGACGCAACAGATTGAGGCTCTGTTGCAGTTCTATGCGGATCTGCGCTTCAAGCTTCAGCAGTGACTGCAGCGTAGAACGTGTGCCGTCAGTCAACGGTTGCCCGTTGCGCAGACCGCTGGACAAGCCCCGTAGTTGTCCCACTACGTTGATCTGGCGAGGTAGCCTGATTGTGCTCTGGTCGATCATGAACAGCGAAGCGTAATCCTCATCCAGGACCATGCCGGAAGTGGCAGAGACGAAATAGATGAAGTTCAGCGTCTGAACAAGCTGGTCATTCCAGTCATCGAATGCCTTCCCTGGGTTGGCACCCGGCCTGGCCTGATCGATGAGCCGCTGAGCCCCGGCGCGCAAACGTTGCACGCGGTCGCCGGTTTCCAGCGCCATATTGTATTGACGGTCAGTGGAATCAAGCTTTGAAAAAGCATCCAGCAGCTTCGCCTGGTTGGCCGAGAAATCAGCCTGAACCGTCGGGTCGCCACTCAGCAAGCGATTGGTAAGCGCACGTTGCATCATCGATAGACGAA
Organism: Pseudomonas syringae group sp. J309-1; assembly: GCF_032582135.1. Taxonomy (NCBI): domain Bacteria; kingdom Pseudomonadati; phylum Pseudomonadota; class Gammaproteobacteria; order Pseudomonadales; family Pseudomonadaceae; genus Pseudomonas; species Pseudomonas syringae group sp. J309-1. The sequence continues at coordinate 236,460 of NZ_JAWHNU010000002.1, forward strand.
GCACCGGGGTGACGTCCATCAAATAGCGCTGCCCCACCTGTTCGGAATGCACACCATCAATGCTGGCATTGATCTGACTGACGATTCGGCCACCCAGCAGCGACAAGGGAATGAGGACTATTAATGCAAGTAAGGCGAATTTTGCGGGAAAACGTAAACGGCTGGACAGGTACACGGCAGGTGCAAGGATGTTCATGAAGATTCTCACAGCCCTGATGGGCAATATTTTCTTGATGGGGGTGAGAACGATCCGTTTCTCTAAACAATCAGGGACTTCTTTGGCCCCTTGAAGCGCACTTCGAACGATGATTTCACAAGCTAACTCAAATACTGGCTATGAGACATCATTCAGGTTACAGCTCCGACTCGCGGATTCTGTAAAAAGTTGCGCGGCTTGATTATGTTTCGGCTGAATTTCGATTTTTATTGATCTTTATCGACGAATGGCTATGTGCCACTTCGAATATTTACAATCAGGGTGCTGCTGCCCATGCGCGGGTGTATTAGGTAGAGCGCTGTTATACGCGTCGCAGCTTCATCAATTACTTTCATATATTTTCTTTATAAGATGCCGATAAAGAATAATATCAATATTCCAAAAAAGCATTTCCAACGCTTTTATTATGCAAATACTATCCAGCGCAGACGACATCGTTCCAGCTCTCACACCTTCTATCAGGCCAACTCATCTGCACCCTCGCCACGGGCCAGTGCCAGTTCAATGGACACCGCCCGACATGACAACGACGCTCGCAGCAAGCGCTGCCAAAACGTTTCCGCTTTCAACACTCGCAGCCGCTCTGTTGCTGGGGGCATTCTCGCCAGTGGCCGATGCCGCCGACGACGAGTCCAGGCTCAGTACAGTGACAGTGATCTCCACCGGCGTACGCGGGCAACAACGAACAGTGGCGGACAGCCCGGCGCCTATCGACATCATCAATAGTGAGCAGTTACTCAAGACCGGTCGCGCGGAGCTTTCGGAAGCGATTGCCAAACTGCTGCCCTCTTTCAACTTCGGCACCAACATTGCAGGCTATAACTCGGTCACCCGGCCATTGAGCAACCGCAGCCTTGGCCCCGCCTACACATTAGTACTGGTCAACGGCAAGCGCCGCCACAACGGCGCAACAGGCCAGCGCGGTTCCATCGATAACAGCGGTGCCAATGCGGTAGATATCGACCTGATCCCGGTCAGCGCCGTGGACCACATCGAAGTGCTCAAAGACAGCGCCGCGGCTCAGTACGGTTCCGATGCAGTCGCCGGTGTTATCAACATCATTCTCAAATCCGGTGATTCTGGCGGACACTATGAAACCACCTACGGCAAGCTGTTCTCCGGAGCCGGGGAAACCATCAAGATTGCTGGCGACCAGGGCTTCACCCTCGGTGAAGAAGGCTTTTTCCACTTTTCTGCCGACGCTCGCAAACGTGGCGAGGCGTCCTGGAACAACAAGGCTGACAGCAGCGTTCGCGCGTTCAGCGACCCGGTAAAAGAGGCGGCCTGGGATCGGGTTGCGATCAAAAACGGCGATCCGGATCTCAAGGCCTTCAACCTGGCCTACAACGCCGAATTACCCCTGGAAGACCTGACGCTGTATTCCTTCACGACTTACGGTGAGCGCGACGCCGAGGCGGCTAACTATTTTCGCTTGCCCACTGGCACTGCAGCGGTACCGGAAGTCTTCCCTGATGGTTACTACCCGCTGAACAACATCAAGGACACGGATTACCAGTTCCTGTTCGGTGGCAAGGGCGAAGTGGCTGACTGGAACTGGGACCTGAGCACCACTTACGGGCGCAACAACGTTCATCACTCCAGCGACCTTAATATCAACCCGTCACTGGGCACCGCGTCGCCCACCCGATTCGACAACCTGGCGACGTTTCGCTTTGAACAGTGGGTCAACAATCTGGACTTTACGCGTCGCTACGACAGCCTGTTTCAGCTGACCTCGCCCTTACAGGTATCGGCAGGCCTGGAACATCGCTGGGAACGTTTCAGTACCTTTGCGGGGGATCCCGAGGCTTATATCACTGGCACCTATCCAGCTGCATCGGGCGCCCAAGCGGCAGTCACTATTCGTCCGGAGGATGAGGTCAACCTGATTCGCAACAACTATGCGGGTTACCTGGATCTGGGCTTTGATCTGACCGATCGCTGGTTTCTCGACGTTGCTGGGCGGGTTGAGCATTACGACGATGATTCAGGCAACACCTTCGGCCTGAAGGTGAACTCCCGCTATGAACTGACCGATACGGTCGCTGTAAGAGGCACAGTCGGCACCGGTTTCCGGGCGCCCTCCCTGACCCAGATCGGTTATACGGTTGCAGACAACCGGGTCGCCGTCGATGTGAACGGTAACGTTGTACCCGCCGTGACCCGGCTTACACCGTCAGGCAGCAACCTGGCCAAAGCCTTGGGCGGCGATGATCTGAAGCCAGAAAAATCGCGCAACCTTGGCTTGGGTTTGACCTGGCAACCAGCACCACGCACCAGCGTCACGGCCGATGCCTACCTGATCGACATTGATGACCGCATTGCCCTGACCAGCAACATTTATGATCAGGGTAATGGCGTCATCAATGGCATTCTCGCCGCTCAAGGCGTTCCTTCGGGAACCTGGGTCAACTATTACACCAACGCGTTCGACACCCGCACACGCGGACTGGATATCGTTGCTGACCACACCACGCCATTGAATGGCTGGGGTGATGTGCGCTGGAGCCTGGGGTTCAACTGGAACAAGACCACTATAGAGGGCGTGACCGACACCCCCGCCGCTCTGACCAATTCGGGAGTAAACCTGGTCGGCCGGGACCGCGAAGGCGACCTGACCGAAGCCTCACCCAAAACCAAATGGATTCTGGGTGCCAACTGGAAAGTCGAAGACCTGGCGGTCAACCTGCAGACCAGTCGCTATGGAGCCGTCAAGACACTGGCCGTCAACCCAGGAGGCGACCGGAGTTTTGGTGCCAAATGGATTACCGATCTGGATATCAGCTACACCTTCATTGATCAGTTCACGGTGAGTATCGGCGGCACCAACATCTTTGATGTGCGGCCGTCGAAAAACGCTGTGTACAGCAACCTTGGCCTGGCACCGTATGGCAACCCGCCGTTCTACCCGGGTGGCGGGTACTGGTACACCAAGCTGGCTTATGACTTTTGATTGATTAGTGATACTGCGCTACTTATCTGCGAATGAGGATCTGTGGGAGCAGAGCTTGCTCGCGATAAGGCTGGAGGCGGTCCAAAGTGAATCGCGTCCAGCCTTATCGCGAGCAAGCTCTGCTCCCACAGGATTCTGCGCAACTCCGCAAACCATCGGATTATTACTGGCAGAGACATACTCAATATCATTCCGAATGATATTAACTTTTGTTTCATTCGATTCGTGCAACACAACCCTCAAGAACAGAATCCGCCCATCTTAATATTCCGGCGGACATTCCCATGGCTCAGAAATTCAATCAATTGCGCTTCCCTCTCGCCGCGTTGGCGTTGGTGGTGATCAGCGCTTGCGGCGGAGCACCTGAAGCGACGGTCGCGCCTGCTGCCGCTAAAGTCAGCGTGGCGAAAGTGCTGGAGCAACCCGTCAACGAATGGGATGAATTCACCGGACGCCTCGAAGCACCGGAAACTGTTGAAATCCGCCCGCGGGTTTCCGGCCAGATCGACTCAGTGGCTTTCACTGATGGCGCACTGGTCAAGAAAGGCGATGTGCTGTTCCAGATCGACCCTCGCCCTTTCCAGTCTGAAGTTCGCCGCCTCGAAGCTCAGCTGCAACAGGCACGCGCTACCGCAAACCGCAGTGACAACGAAGCCCAGCGCGGTGAACGCCTGCGTACCAACAATGCCATTTCCGCCGAACTGGCCGACTCGCGTACCACCACCGCACAGGAAGCCCGCGCCGGGGTAGCCGCCATTCAGGCGCAACTGGATCTGGCAAAACTGAACCTGAGTTTTACCCGCGTGACATCGCCGATCAGTGGCCGTGTCAGCCGCGCCGAAATCACTGCCGGTAACATCGTCACCGCTGATGTCACCCCGCTGACCAGTGTGGTTTCCACCGACAAGGTCTACGCCTACTTCGACGCTGACGAGCGTGTCTTCCTTAAATACACCGAACTGGCGCGCAAAGGCCAACGTGGCCAGGCCACCCCGGTGTACTTGGGTCTTTCCAATGAAGTGGGTAACCCGCATCAGGGCCAGATGAACTTCATCGACAACCAGGTCAACCCGCGGACCGGCACCATTCGTGGTCGCGCGGTGTTCGACAACAGCGATGGCAGCTTCACTCCAGGCTTGTACGCACGGGTCAAACTGGTTGGCAGCGGAGTTTACTCAGCGGTGCTGATCAATGACGAAGCGGTGGGCACCGACCTCGGCAAGAAATTCGTACTGGTCATGGGTCAGGACAACAAGCCGACGTATCGCACAGTCGAACTGGGTCCGAAAGTCGAAGGCCTGCGAATCGTACGCAGCGGCCTAAGCAAAGACGACACCATCGTGGTCAAGGGCCTGCAACGCGTCCGTCCCGGTCAACCGGTCACACCGGAAGAGACCCCGATGGCCAGCGCCGAGACGCTCGCTGCACTGCTCAAACAACGCCAGGCTCTGGAAGCCAGCAACCTGCCGCAAGTGAAGCCTAAAGCACCTGAAAAAGTTGCCGGCATCTCCGCGCCACGCGGTTAAGGGAAACCACTGATGAACTTCTCTCAATTCTTTATTTCGCGTCCGATCTTCGCGGCAGTACTGTCGCTGTTGATTCTGATCGCAGGCTCCATCTCGCTGTTCCAGTTGCCGATCAGTGAATACCCCGAAGTTGTGCCACCTACCGTCGTCGTTCGCGCCAACTTCCCGGGCGCCAACCCAAAGGTCATCGGCGAAACCGTAGCCGCTCCGCTGGAACAGGCCATCACCGGCGTCGAGAACATGCTGTACATGTCCTCGCAATCCACCGCTGACGGCAAGATCACCCTGACCATCACTTTCGCACTGGGCACTGACCTGGACAACGCGCAGGTACAGGTTCAGAACCGGGTCACCCGGACCGAGCCAAAGCTGCCTGAAGAAGTGACGCGCATCGGTATCACCGTGGACAAGGCGTCGCCCGATCTGACGATGGTGGTCCACCTGACCTCGCCGGATAAACGCTACGACATGCTGTACCTGTCCAACTACGCCATCCTCAACATCAAGGATGAGCTGGCGCGCCTTGGCGGTGTCGGTGACGTGCAGTTGTTCGGTATGGGCGACTATTCTTTGCGGGTCTGGCTGGATCCGAACAAGACTGCCTCGCGCAATCTGACCGCGACCGACGTTGTAAACGCTATTCGCGAACAGAACCGTCAGGTCGCTGCGGGTCAGTTGGGCGCGCCGCCCTCGCCTAGTGCTACCAGCTTCCAGATGTCGGTCAACACCCAGGGCCGCCTGGTCAGCGAAGAAGAATTCGAAAACATCGTGATTCGCTCCGGAGCTGACGGCGAGATCACTCGTCTGCGCGATGTCGCCCGTGTCGAGCTGGGTTCCAACCAGTACGCCTTACGCTCATTGCTTGATAACCAGCCAGCAGTGGCGATCCCGATCTTCCAGCGCCCTGGCTCCAACGCCATCGACATCTCCAACGAAGTTCGGGCGAAGATGACGGAGCTGAAACAGAACTTCCCGGAAGGCATGGATTTCAGCATCGTTTACGACCCGACAATCTTTGTTCGCGGCTCGATTGAAGCGGTTATTCATACGCTGTTCGAAGCGTTGATCCTGGTTGTGCTGGTGGTCATCCTGTTCTTGCAAACCTGGCGGGCCTCGATCATTCCATTGGCAGCTGTGCCAGTGTCATTGATCGGTACATTCGCCGTCATGCACATGTTCGGCTTCTCGCTCAACGCGCTATCGCTTTTCGGACTAGTGCTGGCCATCGGTATCGTGGTCGACGACGCCATCGTAGTAGTGGAAAACGTCGAACGGAACATCGGACTCGGACTGAACCCCGTTGAAGCCACCAAACGGGCCATGAAAGAAGTGACAGGGCCCATCATCGCCACGGCGCTGGTGCTCTGTGCAGTGTTCATCCCGGCTGCGTTCATCTCCGGATTGACGGGGCAGTTTTACAAGCAGTTCGCCCTCACAATCGCGATTTCCACGGTGATTTCGGCCTTCAACTCGCTGACCCTTTCACCGGCGTTGTCCGCCGTGTTGCTCAAGGCTCACGACGCGCCCAAGGATCGCTTCTCACGTGGCCTCGACAAAATGTTCGGGAGTTGGCTGTTCCGCCCGTTCAACCGTGTGTTTGAACGCGCCAGTAATAGCTACGTGGGGATTGTCGGGCGTGTAATTCGCAGCAGCGGCATTGCACTGGTGCTGTACGGCGGCCTGATGGTGCTGACTTACTTCGGTTTCGCCACCACACCGACAGGTTTCGTACCGCCGCAGGACAAACAGTACCTGGTAGCTTTCGCCCAGTTGCCGGACGCTGCCAGCCTGGACCGTACCGAAGACGTCATCAAACGCATGTCCGACATCGCCCTCAAGCAGGACGGTGTGGAAAGTGCGGTAGCGTTCCCGGGCCTGTCCATCAACGGCTTCACCAACAGCCCGAACGCTGGCATCGTGTTCGTGACCCTAAAACCTTTTGAGGATCGCAAAGACGCCAGCCTTTCGGCAGGCGCCATCGCGGGTGCACTGAACGGCAAGTTCGGCGAAATTCAGGATGCCTACATGGCGATCTTCCCGCCGCCACCGGTACAAGGTCTGGGCACCATCGGCGGCTTCCGCCTGCAGATCGAAGACCGTGGCAACCTGGGTTACGACGAGCTCTATAAAGAGACTATGAACATCATCGCCAAGAGCCACAGCGTGCCGGAACTGGCCGGGCTGTTCACCAGTTACACCGTGAACGTACCGCAGGTCGATGCTGCCATCGACCGTGAAAAAGCCAAGACCCACGGCGTGGCGATCAGCGATATCTTCGACACGCTGCAGGTTTACCTAGGGTCGCTGTACGCCAACGATTTCAACCGTTTCGGCCGTACTTATCAGGTCAACGTTCAGGCTGAACAACAGTTCCGCCAGGACGCCGATCAGATTGGTCAGCTCAAGGTGCGCAACAATCTGGGCGAAATGATTCCGCTGGCAACCTTCATCAAGGTCAGCGACACCGCAGGGCCGGATCGAGTCATGCACTACAACGGCTTCATCACCGCCGAGATCAACGGCGCTGCGGCTCCGGGTTACAGCTCGGGTCAGGCTCAGACCGCCGTGGAAAAACTGCTCAAGGACGAACTGCCTAACGGCATGACCTACGAATGGACCGAGATTACGTATCAGCAAATCCTGTCAGGCAATACCGCGCTGCTGGTCTTCCCGCTGTGCGTACTGTTGGCCTTCCTGGTGCTGGCTGCTCAGTATGAAAGCTGGAGCCTGCCACTGGCGGTGATCCTGATCGTACCGATGACACTGCTGTCGGCCATCACCGGGGTGATTCTGTCGGGTAGCGATAACAACATCTTTACCCAGATCGGACTGATTGTTCTGGTGGGACTGGCCTGTAAGAACGCGATTCTTATCGTCGAGTTCGCCAAGGACAAGCAAACCGAAGGCATGTCGCCGCTGGAAGCCGTACTGGAAGCGTGCCGCCTGCGTCTGCGTCCGATTCTGATGACGTCCTTCGCGTTCATCATGGGGGTTGTGCCTCTGGTGTTCTCCAGCGGTGCCGGTGCAGAAATGCGTCATGCCATGGGTGTTGCGGTGTTCTCGGGGATGCTCGGGGTCACCTTCTTCGGCCTGCTGCTGACGCCGGTGTTCTACGTACTGATTCGCAATTATGTAGAGCGCAAAGAGGCCCGCAAGGCGGCCAAGGTACAACGCCTGCAAAACCTGAACCCGGAGGCGCATTGATGAATTCGTTAAAGCTGTTCATGCCCAGCCTGCTGGTTCTGGCGCTGGCGGCGTGCGCTGTCGGCCCTGACTACAAGGCTCCCGACACCGCCGCTGCCAAGGTCGCTTCGGCGACCCAGGACAAGTTTGACCGCAGTCATCAGGAAACCATCTGGTGGCAGCAGTTTGAAGATCCAAGCTTGAACCAGTTGGTCGCCAAATCGTTGAATGACAACCGCGAACTACGTGTCGCCTTCGCCCGCCTCAAAGCGGCTCGGGCAATCCGCGACGACGTCAGCAATGACGCCATGCCTGTTGTTACCAGCCGGGTCAGCAGTGACCTGGGCAAAGGCCAGCAGCCAGGCATCACTGAACGCCGTGTCAGCAGTGAACGTTACGATCTGGGCCTGGACATGGCCTGGGAGCTCGATTTGTTCGGCCGTATTCAGCGCGAGCTGGAAGCCAGCGAAGCCGACCAGGACGTCGCCGAAGCCAATCTGTACCAGCTTCAGGTCACACTGACGGCCGAAGTGGTCGACGCCTATGGCCAGTTGCGCGGTGCGCAATTGCGTGAGGCCATTGCTCGGGAAAACCTGAAAAACCAGCAGGAATCCCGAGGCGTTACGGCCCAACTCCGCGACGCCGGGGTAGGCAACGAGCTGGATGTCATGCGTGCCGATGCGCGTCTTGCCGCCGTCGAAGCATCGGTTCCGCAATTACAAGCCGAACAGGTGCGTCAGCGTAACCGCATTGCAACGTTGCTGGGTGAGCGTCCGGAAAGCCTGAGTGTCGACCTGAGCCCGGCGAAACTGCCGGCGATTGCCAAGGCGCTGCCTATTGGTGATCCGACGCAGGTGTTGCGTCAGCGCCCGGACATTCGCGCCGCTGAACGTCAGCTGGCCTCCTCCACTGCGCGTATTGGTGTGGCGACGGCTGATTTGTTCCCGCGCGTCAGCCTGAGTGGTTTTCTGGGTTTCACCGCTGGCCGGGGATCGCAAATCGGTTCGTCAGCCGCCAGAGCCTGGTCGCTGGGGCCGAGCATTTCCTGGGCAGCGTTTGATCTGGGTAGCGTGCGGGCACGGATTCGTGGCGCCGATGCCGATGCCGAGGGCGCGTTGGCGAATTATGAGCAGCAGGTTCTGTTGGCGCTGGAAGAATCGGAAAATGCATTTAGCGACTATGACAAACGTCAGCAACGTTTGGTCTCGTTGATTCGTCAAAGTGAAGCGAGTCGTGCTGCGGCTAATCTCGCCTCGATTCAGTATCGCGAAGGCACCGCAGACTTCCTGGTGCTGCTGGACGCAGAACGCGAGCGTCTGGCGGCCGAGGACTCGCAGGCTCAGGCAGAGATTGAGCTGTATCACGGCATCGTCGCTATCTATAAAGCACTGGGTGGAGGCTGGCAGCCACAGGCTTGATGGATTGGAATGCTTAAACCATGAAGCCCCGCTCCTTTTGGACTGCGGGGCTTTTTTGTTTTAGTGATTCTGTGTACATATCCGTTGTTTAGGTAACGGCTAATATAGGTTGCGCTTTTACAGCGCCTCACTTTTGAACAGCGCAAAAGTAAGCAAAACGCTCTTGCCCCACCACTGGGTGCCTCGCTGTCGCTCGGCATACCCGTAATCCGACATTGCT
>NZ_JAWHNU010000003.1:0-192685 GCF_032582135.1 Pseudomonas syringae group sp. J309-1
GCCAAGGACGGTGAAGATTTCTAAAACCCGGTACCCAGTGGACCGTAAGGCTGCTCCGCTTAAGTGAACAGCATTACGACGCGTTCGGGGCTTTTTGTGTGATCGGGATACCTGAGCATCCTGCGGTTATAAGCTGGAATGCTAATCCTCTGTGGGAGCCGGGCTTGCCCGCGATGAGGTTGATTAACTTTAGATCGCGCCACCCTCATCGCGGGCAAGCCCGGCTCCCACAGTAAATTGTGCTTACCGCGCGCCCTCTTACTTTCTAAACAAATGAGCATGCCCGGCGCGGTACAGCGATGACTCGCTGAATGCATCACTGGATAGCACACGGCCTACCAGAATCAATGCCGTGCGGCGAAAGCCTTTTTCTTCGACCCTGGTTTCAATATCCGCCAGCGTGCCAATCACCCAGTCCTGATCCGGCCAACTGGCGCGATGCACCACTGCGATCGGGCAATCTGCTCCGTAGTGCGGTATCAGTTCAGCAACTATTTTCGGCAGGTTGCTAACCCCCAAATGAATCGCCATGGTCGCCCTGTGGCGGGCCAGATCGGCCAGGGCTTCGCCTTCTGGCATTGACGTCTTGTCTGCGTAACGGGTCAGGATCACCGTTTGGGAAATATCCGGCAGCGTCAGCTCGGTCTCCAGCAGCGCAGCGCAGGCCGCAGTAGCCGTAACGCCGGGGATAATCTCGAACGGAATGCCCAACTCACGCAAGTGGCGAATCTGCTCGCCAATCGCTCCATACAGGCTCGGGTCACCGGAGTGTACACGGGCCACATCCTGGCCTTGCTCATGAGCCGCTTTCATCAAGGCAATGATCTGCTCCAGGTGCAGTTCGGCACTGTTGCTTACCTGAACCGCCTGATGACCCTCCAGAACGGCAGCAGGCACCAGCGAGCCTGCATAGATGATCACCGGGCAACTGCGGATCAATCGTTGGCCCTTGACCGTGATCAGCTCAGGATCGCCGGGACCTGCGCCGATGAAAAAGACCGTCATGAAGACTCCAGATGTGTAGGGGCAAAAATCGCGATTATCAGCGAATTGACAGGCTGATGGCCAAAGCAAACGTGGCTTGAGAAGATTTCTGGCGGGGGATCAGCAGCTCGGCCGTCCCTGATTGGCTTGCCAGCGCCAGCGCTGAGCTTTCTGCGATGCCATAGCAGCCGGTGTGATCATAGGCGATTTGGGAGCGATGGCTAAGCTGCGGTTCGTAAGCGGCCAATTGTTCGGCGTTGAAGAAACTCAACGGCAAATCAAGCTGATTCGCGAGCTCCAGCAGTCCTGGCTCTCGGCTTTTCAAATCTATGGAAGCGAGGGCGCTGATGTCTTTAAGGCGCAGATTATGACTTTCAAGGCTGCGCTCGATCAGTTCCAGCAGTGCGCCCGCAGAGCAGTCGCGCTGGCAACCGAGGCCGACCACCAGGGTCGGACGCTTGTTATCAAGCAAAATATTACTCACTGAATTGAAATGCTTTTCTGCAGGCGGTCGCCCGGTGGCTCTGATACAGCGCTGCCGAGCAGCAAACGGGTGATCCTGGAGCCAACTTGTTGGCGAGACGTCGGACCTGCATCGTCAGAAATTCCGCTTCGCCAACAAGTTAGCTCCTACCGGTCAAATGTTTGCTGCGCGACAGCGTATGTCAAAGTTGCTCAAGGTCACGCTTGGTCCTGCTCAGGATTGTTACGACGGAACAGCCATGTGCTGATCAGCCCCATGGCGATCCAGAACACTGCGTTGGTCAGCAGCGAAGCCATCACGAATTGCGACTCCAGCGCCTCAGGTGCCAGGCTCTCGTGGGTTTCAGGCTGCGGTGCACCAATGAGATGAGGCACTACCAGAATCGCCACGCCCAAGGCTTTCAATAGCCAGTTCTGCGCAAACACGATCAGCGCGAGCGCGACAGCCGTCGAGGCCGCGGTGCCAATCCACCAGATTTGTCGCTGATTGAGGTCCGCTGCAGCGGTGCCCGGCAGCTCGGGCGGCAGGCCCAAAGTTGGCGCCAGAGTAAACACCGCAAAGCCGGCCAGCCCCCAGAACAGGCCTTGCGAAGTCTTGCCAGGCGCTCGCAACGTGTACAACGCGGCCAGCATTAGTGCGAAACCGACGGCGACCACCAGATTGCCCCCGGTGGTCGACACGATGCGCTGCCAGCCGTCTTCCGGCGACCAGGCTTCATCATCATGCACGTGACCAGCGGGTGCGGCTTCGCCATGTGAATGCTCATGAACCTGCTCGGCAGGCGCATTCTCGTAGGTTTCGGCTTGCAGGATCAACGGCGTGATCCAGAAACTTTGCAGCAGGGTCAACAGCAGGGCGGCGAACAGGCCGGTGAACCCGGCCGTTTGAGCGATTCGCTTGAACATGGCGTCAGGTCTCAATGGCAAGGGAAGGCGGCGCTGTGCCGGGTGTCGTGAGCGGCATTGTGGACCGCTTCGATATGCGAGAACCCGGCAAAATAGACCAGGCAGGCGCCAAGAATGGCTGCGCTGATGGCGGCGGTCAGACGTTGGCTCTGGGTAGTTGCAGTGTTGGCGGAATGGCTGGTTGTACTGATCGACATGGCGCTTCCCTCTTGATGTCGGCAAGCAGGCATGCGCAGCACTATCCCACTGACGAATATCAGGGGAGTGCAACTGCGCCCGCCCACCGCGGGTTCGTTATTTGTTTCATGTCGGGCCGGTCTCCGGGCTTGCGAGGGGTTGAGCGCTGAATGGCGCCGACCTGCAAGAATCGCCTTCCCATGCCGTGATGCGCACAGTGGATCTGATTCTTCGCTCGCTTACCGTTGCGGGGGCAGCGCCGGACTTGCACAGACCAGAGGTCTGAACTCACCGGTTTCCCGTTTCACCCCGTGAGGGGCACCCGTAACAAGGCATGTAGGAGAGCATGCGCCTGCGTGGAACGTCAATCAGTTGATTGACCTGCCCGCAGTCACTGCGTAGCCTTGCGGGTTCGAGGTTCTCCAGTCTATCTGCGGGTCAGACGATTTGGAGCTAAGACGGGAACGCGGTAATGCCGCGGCTGCCCCCGCAACTGTAAGCGGTGCTGATTTATCGCACGGTCATTGCACTCTCTGTACAGCCACTGCCCGTCAAGGGCGGGAAGGCGCAATGACTGCCCTGGAAGCTTTCCATGGGTACCGCAAGCCAGGAGACCTGCCTCGATTCGGGCCTTGAGCCCGACGAATTCTCACTACAACCGGGCGGGGTGATCCGGTGGCGAATCGTATCTCTGTGGCTACACATCTGTGGCTACACAGGGTTTTCGTCCCGCTTGCCCGCCGTATTGCCAAAGGGCATCCGATGAAAACACTGGCCAAACTTCCCGTCACTATCGTTACCGGCTTCCTCGGTTCGGGCAAAACCACCTTGCTGCGCCATATGCTGGATAACGCGGAAGGTCGACGGATTGCGGTTATCGTCAATGAGTTCGGCGAGCTGGGCATCGACGGCGAAATCCTCAAACAATGCACCATTGGCTGCACTGAAGAAGAGGCGGTTGGCCGCGTTTATGAGCTGGCCAACGGCTGTCTTTGTTGCACTGTGCAGGAAGAGTTCTTCCCGGTCATGCGTGAACTGGTTGCGCGTCGTGGCGATCTGGATCACATCCTCATCGAAACTTCCGGTCTGGCCCTGCCAAAGCCACTGGTACAAGCCTTCCAGTGGCCGGAAATTCGCAATGCCTGCACCGTCGATGCGGTAATTACTGTTGTCGACAGTCCGGCAGTACTTGCAGGTACGTTTGCTGCATTCCCTGATCAGGTCGACGCTCAGCGCAAGCTCGATCCGAACCTGGATCATGAGTCGCCATTGCATGAGCTGTTCGCCGATCAACTGGCCAGCGCCGATCTGGTCATCCTCAACAAGTCCGACATGATGGACGCGGCCGGTCTGGCTGCGGTGCGCGCTGAAGTCTCCGAAGAGCTGCCGCCTGCGGTCAAAGTCATCGAAGCCAGCAGCGGTCGTCTGCCGATCAATGTCTTGCTGGGGTTGGGGGCTGAATCCGAGCAGCATATCGATGGCCGCAAGACCCATCACGATCACCACGAAGGCGATGATCATGATGACCACGACCATGACGCGTTCGACTCCATTTCCATCAAGCTGCCTCAATCCGAAGAAACCCTGCTGCTTGCCGCGCTGACCCAACTGGTCGTGCAGCACGGCATCTTGCGGGTCAAGGGTTTCGCGGCCATTGCCGGCAAACCGATGCGCTTGCTGATTCAGGGTGTAGGCACGCGTTTCGACAAACACTTCGACCGCGCCTGGAGTGCTGATGAAGAGCGTGCCACTCACCTGGTGCTGATCGGTCAGAAGCTTGATTCTGCGGCACTTGAATCCCAACTGCGCGCTGCGCTAGCGGACTGACCCATGCACCTGTTGAGAACCCAGCCCGGTGGTTTTGTACCGGACGACAGCATTGCCGACCTCGGACAAACCCCCGCCGAGCTGGTGATTCTCTGCAGTGGCGATTCCAGCCTGGCATTGCTCGCCGAAGCGGCGCAGCAATTGCCGGACGATTACCCGAGCTTGCGTCTGGCTAACCCGATGCAGGTTCAGAACCATGCTTCCGTCGACCTCTATTTCGATGAAGTGCTGCGCCACGCCAAGGTCATTCTGATTTCTCTGCACGGCGGGATAGGCTATTGGCGCTACGGTGCTGAGCGACTCATGGAGCTCGCAGCCCGCGGCGTGCAGGTGATCATGGTGCCGGGCTGTGATCGCCATGACCCCGAGCTGACTGAGCGCAGCACCGCACCCGCTGAGGATTGCCACCGGTTATGGCAGTTTCTGCGTCAGGGTGGCATGTACAACGCGCTGGAGTTCTACCGTTGCATCGCGAATCGCCTGCTGGATCGGGATTACGCCTGGTCCGAGCCCAAAGCATTGCCGCGTACTGCGGTTTACCACCCGAAAGGCGTCAGTGCCGATCCTGAAATATGGTTCGCCGACTGGGTGCCGGATCAGCCAGTCGCAGCGCTGCTGTTCTATCGCTCGCACCTGCAGGCTGCCAATACCGCGTTCATCGATGTGTTTTGCGCCCGTTTGCAGGCTCAAGGCTTGAATCCTTTGCCCATCGCCGTAGCCAGCTTAAAGGAAGCGGGCTGCATGACGGTGGTCGAAGACTGGCTGGACGAGGTCAGGGTTGAGCTGATCCTCAACACCACCGGTTTTGCTCAGTCCAGCCCGGAAACGCCGCATTTGCGGCCATTCCGGCGTAACATCCCGGTGATTCAGGCGATTTGCGCTCAGGATAACGAACCTGGCTGGCGGGCCAGCGAGCAAGGTCTGGGTGCTCGGGATCTGGCGATGCACATCGCGTTGCCCGAACTGGACGGGCGAATCATCAGTCGGCCGGTCAGCTTCAAGGATCTGGCCTGGCACAGTGAGCGCAGTCAGTCGGATGTGGTCTGCTATCGCCCGCAACCCGAGCGCATGGACTTTGTTGCCGAACTGGCGCGTCGCTGGATATTGCTCGGGCGCTTGCCTAATGCTGACAAGCGCGTTGCGTTGATTCTCGCCAATTACCCCACGCGCGACGGGCGAATCGGCAATGGTGTCGGCCTCGATACGCCAGCGGCGGCGCTGAACATCCTGCGAGCCATGCAGGGGGAGGGTTATCCGGTTGCCGAATTGCCGGACACCGGTACTGAGTTGATCCACCAGTTGCTCGGTGGCGTCACCAATGATCTGGACAGCATCGACCTTCGTCCCTGCCACCAAAGCCTGGCGCTCGACGAGTATACCGCTGCGTTTGAGCAACTGCCTCTGGCCAACCGTGAAGCGGTGATTGCACGCTGGGGCGCGCCGGATAAAGACCCGATGTTCCGCAATGGACGGATGATGATTGCCGGGATCAGGTTTGGCCTGACCTTCGTTGGCATTCAACCAGCACGGGGTTATCAAGTGGACGCCAGCGCGGTTTATCACGACCCGGACCTGGTCCCGCCCCATGGTTATCTGGCGTTCTATTTCTGGCTGCGCAAAGCCTATGGCGCCCATGCCGTGGTGCATGTGGGCAAACACGGCAATCTGGAATGGCTGCCGGGCAAGGGCGTCGGTCTGTCGGAGACCTGCTGGCCGGATGCGATTCTCGGCGCGATGCCTAATATCTACCCGTTCATCGTCAACGATCCGGGCGAGGGCGCCCAGGCCAAGCGCCGCACCCAGGCCGTGATCATCGATCACCTGATGCCGCCGCTGACCCGTGCTGAAACCTATGGGCCGTTGCGTAACCTGGAGTTGCTGGCGGACGAGTACTACGAAGCCCAACTGCTCGATCCGCGTCGTGCCCTGGAGCTGCAACGCGACATCCTCAAACTGGTCCGCGAAACTCAAATCGATCGTGAGCTGGCGCTGGGTGATGCCTTAAAGGATGACGATGCGGCGACATGGTTGCCACGGCTGGACACCTATCTGTGTGATTTGAAGGAATCGCAGATTCGCGACGGTCTGCATATCTTTGGTGAGTCTCCCGCCGGCCGTCTGCGCATCGATACCTTGCTGGCGTTGTTGCGCATCCCGCGAGGTGACGGTCGCGGTGCGCAGTCGAGTCTGCTGCGTGCCTTGAGCAAAGCCTTCGAGCTGGGTTTTGATCCACTGGATTGCGAACTTGCTGAACCCTGGCTTTCTGCCAGACCTGAAGCGCTGCTCGCTGTCAGCACTGATCCATGGCGCACGGCGGGTGATACCCGTGAGCGTCTTGAGCTTTACGCTGCGTGGTTGATCGAACAGGTTGTCAGTAATACTGAATTTAGTATTCCCTTTGAAAACAAAGATCTACTGGATATTGTTAATAATCTTAAAGAGGTTGTGGCGCCGCGACTCGACGCCTGCGGCCCGGGAGAAATCCAGGGCTTACTGGACGCCTTAAGCGGACGTTTCGTGCCAGCGGGCCCAAGCGGCGCGCCGAGTCGCGGGCGTATAGACGTGCTGCCCACCGGGCGAAACTTCTTCTCGGTCGATGTGCGAAATCTGCCTACCACCACAGCGTGGCGCATCGGGTTCCAGTCAGCAAATCTTTTGCTGGAGAGGCACTTACAAGACAATGGTGATCATTTACGTCAGCTTGGTCTGTCGGTGTGGGGCACCGCAACCATGCGTACTGGCGGAGACGATATTGCTCAGGCCATGGCGTTGATGGGTGTAAGGCCGGTCTGGGCCACTGGCAGTCAGCGCGTTGATGACTTCGAAATTCTGCCATTGAGCTTGCTGGATCGGCCGCGGGTTGACGTGACGCTGCGAGTCTCCGGTTTTTTCCGCGATGCTTTCGCCAATCTGATCCGGCTGTTCGACGCTGCGGTACAAGCCGTGGCGGCACTGGACGAGCCCGACGATATGAATCCGTTGGCCGCCAAAGTTCGCGAAGAGCGTGCCGCCTTGTTGAGCACTGGCGTCACCGATGATGACGCTGCGCGTCAGGCAGGCTGGCGTATCTTCGGTGCCAAGCCTGGGGCTTACGGTGCGGGTGTGCAGGGCGCGATCGACGGTCGCCTCTGGCAGAGTCGGGATGATCTGGCCGAGGTTTATCTGAATTGGGGCGGTTACGCCTATGGTGCCGCCGATGAGGGCACGCCTGCGCGGGAGCGCTTTGCAAAACGCTTGTCGCAAGTTCAGGCGGTAGTGCAGAACCAGGACAACCGCGAGCACGACCTGCTCGACTCGAACGACTACTACCAGTTTCAAGGTGGCATGCTTGCAGCCGCCGAGAGCCTCAGCGGCCAGAAGACTGCCAGCTATCATGGCGATCATAGCCAGCCAGACTTGCCGAAGATCCGGACGCTGAAGGAAGAGCTGAACCGGGTCATCCGCTCCCGCGCGGCTAATCCGAAATGGATCGACGGCGTCAAACGCCATGGTTACAAAGGGGCCTTCGAGATGGCCGCCACCGTGGACTTCCTGTTCGCGTTCGACGCCACCACCGAACTGATTGACGATCACCAATACGCACTGTTGGCCGATGCCTATTTGCTGGACGCGTCGACCCGGGAATTCATTCAGCAGCACAACCCTGACGCCTTGCGGGACATGACCGAACGCATGCTTGAAGCGCAACAGCGCGGCTTATGGCAGGAACCGGGTAATTACCGTGACGCGCTGGAAAGCCTGTTGCTGGACATAGAAGAGAGCTGATGACGTTGCCTGACGAGACTTTGAGCGATACCCCGCATTTCCCGCTGGCCGCCGTTGTGGGGGCTGACGAACTGAAATTGGCGCTGTGCCTGACCGCCATCGACCCGAAAATCGGCGGTGTGCTGATCGAGGGGCCGCGTGGCATGGCGAAATCGACCCTGGCGCGTGGTCTGGCCGATTTGCTGGCCAGCGGTCAGTTCGTCACCTTGCCGCTCGGCGCCACTGAAGAGCGGCTGGTGGGCACGCTGGATCTTGAAGCCGCGTTGGGCGCAGGCCGAGCCGAGTTTTCACCAGGCGTGCTGGCCAAGGCCGACGGCGGCGTGCTGTATGTCGATGAAGTGAATCTGCTGGCGGATCACCTGGTTGACCTGCTGCTGGACGTTGCGGCCAGTGGCGTCAATCAGGTAGAGCGTGACGGTATTTCCCATCGCCACCCCGCGCGATTCGTGTTGATTGGCACCATGAACCCGGAGGAAGGCGAACTGCGTCCTCAACTGCTGGATCGCTTTGGCCTGAACGTGGCATTGAGCGGGCAGACCTTGCCGACCGAGCGCGGGCAAATCATCCGCCGCCGTCTGGACTTCGACAGCGACCCGCAGGCCTTTTGCGCGCAGTGGAGTGAGCAACAACAGGCGCTAAAGCTGCGCTGCGAACAGGCACGCAAGGTTCTGGGCAACATCGAGCTGGATGATCAGTCACTCACGGTCATCACCGAGCGCTGTTTTGCGGCGGGTGTCGATGGCATGCGCGCTGATCTGGTCTGGCTGCGCGCCGCCCGTGCCCATGCGGCATGGCGCGGTGTGTCAGCGATTGAAAATCAGGACATTGACGCCGTGGCAGAGTTTGCCTTGCGTCACCGACGCCGTAATTCTTCTCAAGAACAGCCGCCTCCCCAGGATCAGCAGCCGCAACAACCTGCATCGCAGCAAAATCCGTCAACTCCCGAACCACAGTCCGCGCCGGATCAGGGGCAGGGCAGTTGGGGGGAATTGCCTGCGCAGGCCATGCAGACAGGCGCTCGTCGCGAAGTGCCGAGCTGGCCAAAAAAGCCCTAGGCATCCGTCCTCGCACTGTTCCGGGGATGGATGCCAAGCCCCGGCGCGGTAAAGCTCCCGGTGGTCGAACTGGCGCGTTGCGCAGCGGTGCCGACGGAGCCATTGCCTGGTTGCCGACGCTGTTACGCGGGCGGCCCAAGGTTCGCGCCGATCTGATCCGTCAACCCAGAAGTCAGCAGCCCGGTGAGTTGTGGCTGGTGATCGTCGACGCCTCGGCCTCGACCAGGCGCCATCAGGCCTTGGGCCGGGCTAAAGGGTTGTTGGCTCAACTGTTCGACGACGCTTACCGTCGTCGTGTACGTCTGGCGTTGCTGACGGCGAACGGCAACACGCCGCGCTGGCAACATCAGGGCCTCAAGGCATCCCGTGCATTACAGCCCTGGCTGGACGAACTGGGGGCAGGTGGTGGCACGCCATTAATCGATGCGTTTGATCAGGCACGCCAGTGGCTGGATAGACGCAAGAAGCAGCATCCTGCCGAGAAGCAGCACCTTCTGGTCATGACGGACGGACGGGTCAAGGATTCAGGCGGGTTACCGCCATTCAACTGCCCGGGCCTGCTGATCGATATCGAAAGCGGACCGATCCGCCTGGGAAGGGCACAGCAGATGGCACAGAGCCTGGGCGTTGAGTATCAGCACATTGATGAGCTGAAGGCTCGTTAGGCAGAGACCTGCCGAACAGCTGGAATGCGGCCTGTGTAACTTGCTCTATGCCCTGACACAGCGCCGTCGCGAAGCAAACATTTGACCTGTAGAGCGACCGGGGTGGCGTTCCACCTTGCCCGCGACTCGGTCTGTCAGTCGATGAATTTATCGCCTGTGCTGACGCGATCGCGGGCAAGCGCGCTACTACAGAAAAGCATTTCGAATAAGGTGACTGCGTTGACTTCAGGCAGGCATGGTCCACGGCTCGAGGCGGTGGCCTTCGTTGCTGATTTCAGCACGGGCCAGTTCGAGTTCGTTGGCCAGGCGCTTGGCATCGGAGTAAGTGCTGCGCGCGATCTGGCGGCGGCCAATACGATTGCTGGTACGGTCGATGACCGTCAGGCTCAGCTCGCCGTTACCGTCTTGCGGTGCCCAGGCGACGCATTGGAAAGGTTCAAAAGCGTGTCCAGCGATCAAGAGTGCATCGTTGAAGCGCAGTGGGGCGTTCATGGTTATTTCCTCAAGTGCCCATATCAAAATTGTGCGCTGTCGGTTGGGCTTACCGTTCAGCGGGTTACTTGTGTTGATGACACTCGATAGCTGTCAAGTCACACAGGTCGCCGATTATTTTCAGATTTTTTTGACTGCCCCCTGTGTTCACCGTGCGCAAAGCTGAAGTTCGACGAATATTCCAGCACAGCCGCACGGTCCGGAAATATCCACTCTGCGGACCATCAACGGCTAATTACCTTTCGATCTGGCCCCTATAGTCAATCGGTCCAAGCGACTGTCAAAAATTTGCTAACGTTCAAATCAATATCCTCAACTGACTGTTTATAAAATGATTTTATAAACATGATTATCAAATCGCAGCGCCAAGGAATCCCCATGCATGAATCGGCACCACCACTGCGACGTTTGCTAATTGTTGATCCTTGTGATGATTGTCATCAGCTCATTCCCGTTCTGCGCGCCGCTGGCTGGGATGTCGACAGCAGTACCGTTGAAGCCGCGGTTAGTCGTAGTTGCGATGTAGGTCTGATTCGCCTGATGCCTTATCACTTTGAGCACCCGGAAGTGGTCAAGGACCTAATCACGCGCAGCCACACCGAATGGATCGCCGTATTGACCCCGGATGACCTGCGCCGGGAGAAGATCGGCGATTTTGTCTGTGAATGGTTTTTTGACTTCCATACCTTGCCGTTCGATGTTGCACGTATGCAGGTCACGCTGGGGCGCGCCTATGGCATGGCGCGTTTGAGGGCTCAGGGGGCGGTTTATGTATCAGGGCCCGATCATGAGATGCTCGGCGAAAGTCGCCCCATCCGTGAATTACGCAGGCTGCTGAGCAAATTGGCGCCTACCGAATCGCCAGTGCTGATACGTGGCGAGCCCGGTACTGGCAAGGAGCTGGTGGCGCGCACTCTGCATACCCAGTCCCATCGGCGCAGCAAGCCATTCATTGCGATCAACTGCGCCACGACCCCCGAGCACCTGCTTCAGGGCGAATTATTCGGCTACGAGAAAGGCGCGTTCGAAGGGGCCAATGAACTGAAAATTGGCTGCATCGAGGCAGCCGATGGCGGCACGTTGTTTCTCGATGAAATCGGGGACTTGCCGATGGAGCTGCAGGCCAGTCTGCTGCGCTTTCTTCAGGACAAACAGGTTGAGCGCGTGGGAGGAAGAGAAGCCATCGTTGTGGATGTCAGGGTGCTGGCCGCAACCCACGTTGATCTCGAGTCCGCCATTCGCAAAAAACGCTTCCGCGAAGACCTGTATTACCGCCTGAATGTGCTTCAGGTTGGCACGGCACCGTTACGCGAGCGACACGGTGATCTGGCATTGCTGGCCAATCACTTTGCGCACTTTTACAGCCAGGAAACCGGTAGGCGCGTGCGCAACTTCAGTCAGGATGCATTGGTTGCAATGGGCAAGCATGACTGGCCGGGTAATGTCCGGGAGCTGGCCAACCGGGTTCGCCGGGGGCTGGTGCTCGCTGAGGGGCGACAGATTGAAGCGGCTGATCTGGGATTGCTCGGTGATGACGACGTCATCAGTACGATGGGTACCCTGGATGATTACAAGTCCCGGGCAGAGCGGCAGGCGTTGTGTGATGTATTGACCCGCCATAGCGACAATTTGAGCGTTGCTGCCAAGGTGTTGGGAATTTCCCGGCCGACATTCTATCGATTGCTGCACAAGCACCAGATTCGTTGAGCTGCCGCGCACCTCAGGCGTGTTTGAGCAGTTGTTCAACTGCCGTGAAGGCTCGCTCACGACGTTGCGTCCAGTCACCGCCGATCACCTGAAAGGGTTGGTGATGCGTCTCAAGCCAGTGCCGGGTATCGCGGAAGAATGCCTGTCGTGAACTGAGCTCGGGTTGGCAGCGCTGACCATCGCCGATCCAGTCAACGCCGTCAGGATCGAGCAACAAATGCAGATCGTAATGACGAGCCAGCAGTGCATGCTCGATCCACGCAGGACAACCCCCGAATAGTGTCTGACTCCACAGAATATTGCTCAGCAGATGGGTATCAAGAATCAGCAACCCGGGTTGAGAGGCACGAGCGGCATCTTCGCTGTCCACTTGGCCTTGAGCGATTGCGGGAATATCTGCGTAGGTGGTGTCCCGCTGGTTCTGTTCGATGAAAAGCCGTACATATTCCGCCACCAGACGCCCGCCGAAGCAGCGCTGTATCTCGCCTGCCAGCCAGCTTTTGCCGCTGGACTCAGGACCTGTCAGCACAACAACTTTCATCAAGCCGCTACCTTTTCCGGAGCTAAAATGGCACCCGTTGCCGGTGCGATTGTTCTGAGTGCGGGCATTGCGATTCCTGGGAGGCCGAAAGCGGCGGCGATTGTAAGCGTATACACCGGTTAGCGCAGCGATTCAGCGAAAAAAAACGCTGATGGTTGCCACTGAAAAACGGCTTCCATTACGCCAACGGTTGCACGTCAGGCGTCAATGGCAGCGTACTGCCTGAAGGTCTGATAGGATCGCCACGCCTTGCGCAGGTTGACGGTGTAAGCGTCCGTTTTTAACGGACTTTTCACCTTTCGACGGGCATATTTGCGCGCTGTTTGAACATGACAATATCAAGAAGCCTGCTTCGAGCAATGCTTCACTTGGGGGAATGATGGATCTTTGGACCGCCGCTCAGGCATTGATTCTCGGGATTGTGGAGGGGCTGACGGAGTTCCTGCCCATTTCCAGTACCGGACACCAGATCATCGTCGCGGACTTGATCGATTTTGGTGGCGAACGGGCGATGGCCTTCAACATCATCATTCAGCTCGGCGCGATCCTCGCGGTGGTCTGGGAGTTTCGGCGCAAGATCCTTGATGTCGTGACCGGCCTGCCTAAGCAGCGTCAGGCGCAACGTTTCACGATCAATCTGCTGATCGCGTTTCTACCGGCCGTTGTGCTGGGTGTGATCTTTGCCGACTTGATTCACGAATACCTGTTCAACCCCATCACCGTGGCGACTGCCCTGGTCATTGGCGGTGTCATCATGCTTTGGGCTGAGCGCCGCGATCACGTGGTGCATGCTGAAAGCGTGGACGACATGACCTGGCGTGACGCCCTGAAAGTCGGCTGCGCCCAATGTCTGGCGATGATTCCGGGGACTTCTCGTTCCGGCTCGACGATCATTGGCGGTCTGCTGTTTGGTTTGTCGCGCAAGACCGCTACCGAGTTCTCCTTCTTCCTGGCGATGCCGACCATGGTGGGCGCTGCGGTGTATTCGGGCTTCAAATACCGGCACCTGTTCCAGCCTGCGGACTTCCCGGTATTTGCACTGGGTTTTGTGGTCTCATTCATCTTTGCCATGATCGCTGTGCGTGGGCTGCTCAAGTTCATTGCCACTCACAGCTATGCCGTGTTCGCCTGGTATCGCATCGTCTTCGGTATCCTGATTCTGGCGACCTGGCAGTTCGGCTGGATTGACTGGACCAGCGTGAACGGCTGACGAACATGGATCAGCGTATAAAATCGAACAAAACCGCAACGGCGAAACAGAATCCGTCGCGGTATCCGCGGGTGAAACTGGCGGTATTTCTTGCCGTTTGTGCGTTACCGGTGGCGGGCCTCATCTCGTTGCTGCTCAACGGGGTGTGGTTGCCCGGTGCGATCTATCTGGCGATGAGTCTGCTGGCATTCTTTCTGTACTGGCGCGACAAGCGTCATGCCAGAGCAAATGAATGGCGAACGCCGGAGAAGATCCTGCACTCAGTGGAGCTGCTGGGTGGCTGGCCGGGCGCGTTGGTGGCGCAACAGGCATTGCGTCATAAAACCCGCAAGCTGTCCTTTCAACTGGTGTTCTGGCTGATCGTTGTGTTGCACGAGGTGGTCTGGGTAGACCGCCTGCTTCTCGGCGGTAATTACCTGAGCAGGCATTTCTATTAAACAGTCACAGCTTCAAGCCGTCACAGCTTGAGAGCAACCTGCTGTTTCTTCGGCAGCTTGCTGACTACCAGTTGATGGGATCGAGTCAGCAGCTCGCGCAATTCCTCATCGCTCAAGGAGTAGGGCGTGGCGACGCTGATCCAGTAAGCCCGCGCCAGATACGGCGCGGGACGAACGCCTGGCCTGTCGACATACCCGAGGAACAGATCGGGGCCTACCTTGAATGACAAGCCTTTGCCAGCCAGGTCCATCACCGCAAACATCTTGTTGCCAGCGACCGAAAACACCCGTGTGCCGCCCCATTTGTAATCTTCCCGAGTGCCCGGCAGTTGCAGGCAAAACCCGGCGACATCTTCAGTGTTCATTGGTCTGCTCCGTTGTCTTCAGAACATCGCTCCAGAGCGGTTCGTTTTTGAATGCAAGGCTGACGTGTTCGATCCACGCGCGCACGGCGGGGAGCATGCCTCGGCGCTGCGTGTACGCGGCCTGAACATTGCCGCTAGGCAGCGACCAGTCGGGTAACAGGCGGATCAACTGACCACTCGCAAGCTCTTCGTGGCAGTTCATCAGCGGCAGCAATGTGATGCCCAGGCCCTGTACGGCTGCATTCTTGCGAATAGGAAAGTCATCCACCACCAGACGCGGCTCAATGGCCACCTCGCAACGCTCGCCATGGCTGTGCAGCAACTGAAAATGCACTTTGCGATCCGCCTCGATGGCGCCTAATGCCAGCAAGCTGCCAAGGTCCTGAGGGTGCGTGATGCTGCGTCCGCTGATTAATGCAGGGGAAGCTACCAGTACGGTGCGGGCGGGGTACAGCTGCCGGACAATCAGGCTCGGATCTTCATCGCCAATGTCGCGGACCCGCAGCGCTACATCAATGCCCTCATTCACCAGATCAACCCGGCGATTCACCAGAATCAACTCCAGTTGCACCAGCGGGTGGCGGATCAGGAATTCATTGACCACCCCGGACAGGTTCCAGTGTGTCATCCCCACCGGGCAAGACACCCGCAAACGCCCTCGGGGCTCAGCCGAAAGCGACGCAACGGCTTCGTCGGCCATTTCCGCTTCCAGCAACATCGCCTGACAGTGGCTCAGGTAACGTTCACCCACAGCGGTCAACGCCAGTTTGCGCGTGGTGCGCTGCAGCAGGCTCACGCCCAGACGCAGCTCAAGCTCGGCAATGCGCCGGGACAGGCGGGATTTAGGGATGCCCAGCAGACGTCCGGCAGCCGCGAAACCGCCGAATTCCACCACTTTGGCGAAGTAATAAAGATCGTTGAGGTCTTGCATGCTTAAACTAATTGTCCTGTGTGTAGAACGAACTATCGCATTTATGCCGACTAATCAGCGATTGGATTGCGCTGTAGGATTATCCCCGCTTGATCGCCAGCTGGCGACTTTTCAATTGGGAAGCACGTTATGAAACTTTTGCACATCGATTCCAGCATCCTCGGCGATCACTCCGCGTCTCGCCAGCTCAGCCGCAACGTTGTTGAAGCATTCACCGCTGTAGAGCAGAACGCACAGGTAACTTACCGCGATCTGGCCAGCGATTCTCTGAACCACTTTTCCCCGGCAACACTTGCCGCTGCGGGAACCCCTGAAGAAGGCCGTGATGCCGCGCAGAAGCAGGAAGTGGCTAACAACGAGCAAATTCTGCAGGAATTCCTCGACGCTGATGTGGTTGTGATTGGTGCGCCGGTTTACAACTTCACACTGCCTACGCAGCTCAAAGCCTGGATTGATCGCATCGCAGTTGCCGGTCGTACGTTTCGCTACACCGAAACCGGCCCTGAAGGTCTGGCTGGCGGCAAGCAGGTAATCATCGTTTCCACTGCCGGTGGCGTGCACGTTGGCCAGCCGACCAGCGTGGGTCATGAGGACTACCTCAAGGTTCTGTTCGGTTTCATTGGCGTGACTGATTTGAAATTCGTCTTCGCTCATGGTCTGGCTTACGGCGACGAACCACGTGCCAATGCGCTGACTGCTGCGCAAAAGCAGATCAAAGAAGAGCTGTTCGCGACGGCCTGATGGCGTCGGCGGGTCTGACGACTGCGCCTGCCACAGGCTTGCAAAAAAACTCCGGCGTCCATTGGGCGCTGGAGTTTTTTGCGTTATGGACCACGCTGATCAAACAAAAATGCAACGTTTGCCGCCCGCGAGGCTCTTACAGCGGGTAATACATGACTCAATCGGAACAGTTGAATCTTCTCCGATCGTTTCGCCCGATTCACGAGAAACGGATGATTGGAATTTATGACGACACCGGACAAGCAGTACGTAGAGTGGCTGGTTGAACAATCAATGCTCAATGCCGCACGCCAGCGCGCCAGGTTGTATTCGGGGCAGGGCAGATTGTGGCAGCGCCCTTTCGCCGAATCCCGGCCCCGAGACGCGTCGGCGATTGCCTCCGTCTGGTTTACTGCTTATCCGGCGTCAATCATCACTCGCCCTGGCGGCTCTGTCCTTGAAGCCCTGGGCGATGAAACCCTTTGGCATGCCATGTCGGAAATCGGTATTCAAGGCATCCACAACGGGCCGCTGAAAACCTCCGGTGGCCTTCAGGGGCGGCAACATACGCCGACTATCGACGGCAATTTCGACCGTATCAGTTTCGGCATCGACCCTGAATTGGGCACCGATGCGCAATTGCTCAGCCTGAGTCGCATTGCTGCTGCGCATAACGCGGTGGTGATTGATGACGTGATTCCGTCCCACACCGGCAAGGGTTCTGATTTCCGTTTGGCAGAAATGGCTTACGAGGATTATCCGGGCCTCTATCACATGGTGGAAATCCGTGAGGAAGACTGGCAGTTGCTGCCGGACATTCCGGCGGGTCGCGATGCGGTGAACCTGATGCCTGAGGTGGTGGATGCCCTCAAAGACAAGCACTACATCGTGGGTCAGTTACAGCGGGTCATTTTCTTCGAGCCAGGCGTCAAGGAAACCGACTGGAGCGCCACGGGTATTGTCCAGGGCGTGGACGGCAAGGCGCGGCGCTGGGTTTATTTGCATTACTTCAAGGAAGGTCAGCCTTCACTGAACTGGCTGGACCCAAGCTTCGCAGCTCAGCAAATGATCATTGGTGATGCGCTGCATTCCATTGACGTCATGGGCGCGCGGGTTTTGCGTCTGGATGCCAATGGCTTCCTCGGCGTGGAGCGCAAGGCTGAAGGTAATGCCTGGTCCGAGAGTCACCCGTTGTCGATTACGGGTAACCAGCTATTGGGGGGCGCGATCCGCAAGGCGGGCGGTTTCAGTTTCCAGGAACTGAACCTGACCCTGGATGACATCGCGTCGATGTCCCACGGCGGCGCCGATCTGTCATACGACTTCATCTCGCGCCCGGCCTATCAGCACGCACTGTTGACGGGCACCACCGAGTTCCTGCGGTTGATGCTGCGTCAGGTTCACGCGTTTGGTATCGATCCGGCGTCGCTGATTCATGCGCTGCAGAACCATGACGAATTGACACTGGAACTGGTGCATTTCTGGACGCTGCACGCCCATGACACGTACCACTATCAGGGCCAGACGCTGCCGGGCAGCATCTTGCGCGAACATATCCGCGAGGAAATGTACGAGAAGCTGACAGGCGAGCACGCTCCGTACAACATGAAGTTCGTCACCAACGGCGTGTCCTGTACCACCGCCAGCATCATTACGGCTGCGCTGGGTATCCGCGATCTGGACGCCATCACGGAAGAAGACATTCAGAAAATTCAGCACATTCATCTGCTGTTGGTGATGTTCAACGCCATGCAGCCTGGCGTGTTTGCGTTGTCCGGCTGGGATCTGGTCGGTGCATTACCGGTGCCTGCCGAGCAGGTTCAGCACCTGATGCAGGATGGCGACACCCGCTGGATCCACCGCGGCGCTTACGATCTGGTCGATCTGGACCCGGACGCGGAGTTCTCTGCGGGTAACATGCCGCGCTCCCGCACCCTTTACGGCAGTATCATCAGCCAGCTACAGCGCCCGGATTCATTTGCCTCGCAACTCAAGAAGATTCTTGCTGTGCGTCGGGCTTATGACATCGCTGCGAGCAAGCAGATTCTGATTCCGGACGTTGAACACCCAGGCTTGCTGATCATGGTCCACGAGCTGCCAGCCGGGAAGGGCACGCAGATTACTGCGCTGAACTTCAGCTCGGAGCCGATTGTGGAAACTTTGCATCTGCCAGACATCGCGCCCGGCCCGGTGGTAGACATCATCAACGAACGGGTCGAAGGGGATCTGACTGAACAGGGCGAATTCACCATCACTCTGGATGCCTACGAAGGCCTGGCATTGCGGGTGGTAAGCGCATTCCCGGCGTTCTGATTGTCGGTTTCTGCACAGACTTTGCGGCTCCGTTGACGAAATGACGACATATCTGGCCTGATAATGCCCCGATGTAAACCGTCAACGGAAGCTGCATGGATATCAAACACAGTCTCAAACAGCGCATCGTCATCGTTTTCACGCTGATGAGTACTCTGGTTGCCTTGATCTTTGCGGCAGGCATTGTCGTTACCGTTCACCTGGTAGGCAAAAAGTTGACCGCACTTTCAATGAATGGCGACCTGCACAGGTTGCTGTTGATGGACGACGTCGCCAACTGGACTCACCGTCCGGAGAAGGATTCGTTTTTCTACATACAGGACGCGTCCGGCCTCTTCGCAATGCCCGAGAGCCTCAAGCCATTGAAACCCGGCTTTCACCGGATCAAAAAAGACAATGTCGATTATTACGCCATGGTGGATATGGTCGACGGTCGTCAGTACGTATTGCTGCGGGATCAGACCGCAACCATTCAGCGCGAGCGTATTCTGTTCGCCATCGTGCTGGTCGGGTTCGTCCTCAGCGTCTTGTTGGCGCTATTGCTGGGTCGACTGTTGGCGCAACGGGTCATGGCACCGGTGGTGAAGCTGGCGGGCGAGGTGCGTGATCGTGACCAGGCCATGGATGCGGCGCCGACACTGGCAACGAATTATGCTCATGACGAAGTCGGCGAGCTGGCGGTGTCTTTTGATGAAACCCTGGGCCGTCTGCGTGCTGCCTTGACCCGGGAAAAGATGTTCACCAGCGACGTCAGCCACGAACTGCGCACTCCGTTGATGGTGTTAGCCAGCTCTTGTGAGCTGCTGCTGGAAAATCCTGCCGTTGATCCGCGCTCCCGTAACCAGGTGTTAAGAATATCCCGCGCCAGTGAGGGTATGCGCCAACTGGTGGAAACCTTCCTGTTGCTGGCGCGGATCGACACCGAAGTACCCGGCCACGGTCCACGCGCAACGCTGGTTGCGGTCGCCGACGAGTTGGTGGACATGTGGCGCAAACCCATTGAAGAAAAAGGCCTGACCCTGCGTTACGAGCCGGGTGTCGGCTCGGATCGTTTATATAACGCAACGTTGCTGCACTCGGTCATGAGCAATCTGCTGCGCAATGCCTGGCATTACACGGACGAAGGTTTCATCTTTTTGAGCTTGAAGGGTGATCGCTTTTCCGTGGAGGACAGCGGCATCGGCATACCCCTGGAAAAACAACAGGCCATGTTTCAGCCTTTTGTCAGGGGCGATGAGCAGCGCGGCGAAGGCCTCGGCTTGGGCCTTTCCCTGGTGCAGCGCATCTGCGTCCACCAGGGCTGGTCGGTCAACCTTGAAAGCCGGATACCGCAGGGATGCTGTTTCGAGGTGAGCTTGTCTGCCTCCGCAGTGTCCGCAGATAGACCCGATAGCGTCCGCAAGTCGGCTTCAGCAAGCCAGCCCGCCTAGGTACTGATACGTAAAGTCGCAACCTGAACAACCTATTTATCTTGAGAGCAGCTCTGCATGACCACTCTGAAAATCACTGCCGGCGGATACGAGTTTCTCGCTGAAACCCATCCTGATGCGCCGCACACCGTTGCTGCGTTTCTGAAGTTGCTGCCTTACCGGCAGAAGCTGATCCATGTGCGCTGGAGCGGCGAGGGCTGCTGGGTTCCACTGGGTGAGTATCAGTTGCTGCTGAACGATCAGCCGATTGGGTTCGAAAATCACACCAGCCACCCTTCAGTGGGCGACATTCTTTTTTATCCGGGCCCTTACAGTGAGACTGAAATCCTCATCGCCTACGGCTCGTGCTGCTTTGCCAGTAAAATGGGCCAGTTGGCCGGTAACCATTTCCTGACCATCGTGCAAGGCAAGGAAAACCTGCGTGCCCTGGGCGTGAAAACCCTGTGGGAAGGCGCGCAGGACGTGCTCTTTGAGCAGGTCTGAGTCGCCCGGTATGATGACTCAACTCGCTGAATCAATACCCAACGCAGAGGACAGCCGCACCTGTGCGCGCGGCGCTTTTCTTGCTGATGCCGGATTTGCCGATGCCGTTCTGGAGGCGTTGCCCGCAGATGCGTCGGCACGACGTTATTTCCGCCTGCAAGGTGCCGGGCTGTTGCTGATGGATTCGCCGCCACGCAGCGAACCCATCGCGCCATTTGTGCAGGTGGCCGGTTATCTGCACAGCATCGGACTGTCAGCCCCGGGCTTGCGCCAGGTGGATGAACAGGCCGGGCTCGCGTTGATCGAGGATTTTGGCAACGCCACGTACACTCGGCTGCTGGCTTCAGGGCACCCGGAAGAAGCCTTGTATGGCCTGGCCGTCGACGCACTGGTGGCTCTGCATCGGGCACCCGCCAGCACCGGCTTGCCGACCTACGATGCGCAGAAATTGAGCGCTGAATGTGCACTGTTCATCGATTGGTATGCACCGTTGTTGATCGGCAAAGAGGCCGCTCTGGCGCTGCGTGGACGCTATCTCGAACTGTTTGCCGAAGCCTGCCGTGATGTGGCCGAACGCCGTGAAACGCTGGTACTGCGCGACTTCCACGTGGACAACCTGATGCTGCTCGACAGTCGCCAGGGCGTGGCGGCTTGCGGCCTTCTGGATTTTCAGGACGCGTTGGTCGGTTCCGCGGCTTATGACCTCATGTCGTTACTGGAGGATGCGCGTCGTGACATGTCCGAGCCGCTGCGCGCGGCACTGTTCAGTCATTACCTGATGCAGCGCCCGGAACTCAATGTGCCGCTGTTCGTTGATGATTACCGGCGGCTCGCTGCGCAACGACATGCCAAAGTACTGGGAATTTTCGTGCGTCTGGCGGGGCGCGACGGCAAGCATGGCTACCTGGCGCACCTGCCGCGAACCCTGCGCCTGTTTGTGCAAGCGCTGAGGGCGCCCGCGTTCAATGAGCTGCGGGAGTGGCTGGACCTGAACGTGCCAGGCTGGCGCGATGACTTGTCTGCCCAGACTCTTGATGAGTTGCGAACCACGCCTTATCGTCAGTGACAGGCTTTCGATTGTCCGGGTCCTAGCCTGCAAAGGCACGCCACAGGGCCCAGGCAATCAGCAGCCATATCAGCACAATGCAGGTTATGGTCAGCCATTGGCCTTTGAGCTGGATTCGCTTGCCGGCCATGGCTTCAGCTTCAGGTCGGCAGCGCTGTTGTAGGTCATCCGGAATCAGCCGCAAGGCGAGGGCGATGCCCAGCGGTAAAAGAATCACATCATCCAGAAAGCCCAGCACCGGGATGAAATCCGGAATCAGGTCGATAGGGCTCACGGCGTAGGCCACCGTCACCAATGCGACGATTTTTGGTAGCCAAGGCATGTCGGGTTGACGGCAGCAGAGCCATAGCAGAATCAGATTGGCTTTGAGGCGGCGGGCCCATAGTTTCAGGTGTTTGACGGTGTTGCCGATCATCAAGGGGGCTCTTCGTGCGGGATGTTATGACCTCTGAATTGATCCAGATCCTGTAGGCGCTCACGAGCACCTACAGACGGTATTTTTCAATTCAGATTCAAAGGCTACCGAAACAAACCTGCTCATGAAACACAAAGGGCAGGTCCGGTAGCGACGTGAATTCGCGGATCAATGTTCGATATTCTGCATCAGGGTCCAGATCAGCGAACTGTTCTGGCCAGAAGATTTTCGCCAGCCATTGTGCCCCGACGATGTTGAAAACGCTGTTGTAAAACTGGTGATTGAGGCCCTGTACGCATGATTTTGGCGACTTCGCAGTGGCCGCAAAGCCGGGACGGGACATCAAACGCTGCATTTCACTGTTGATCCGTTCGGTATTGGCACCGTAGCCAAAAGGTATCGCGGTGACGCCGTTGCGCAAACGCTGTGTGCCCGTCATCAAGTAAACGTCGGGTTTGCTCAGGATCAGGGTTTCCAGCGCCACATCGGCTGATTCGCTGCGCAGGTAGCGGGAGCCAAGGTTGATTGCACCGATGTCCTCGATCAGCAATCCCCAACCGGCACGGGCCTGAGTGTGGCAACAGCCGCCAGATCCGGCTTGCCCGGCTCGGGCTTCGACGAACACCTTGGGCGCTGGCAGACCAGCTGTTTTCTCGCGCAGCTCTGCCAGTTGGCGACGATAAACCTGTAAATACGCTTCGGCGTTGTCTTCTTTACCCAATACACGCCCCAGCAATTCCAGACTAAGGGGCACGTTCACTAATGGGTCCAGTTCGTTGTCGACGTAGATCAGCGGAATGTCCAATCGCTCAAGTACGCTGTTGAGTACCGTGTTTTCGATGGCTGCCTGACCACTGAGCCGGGCAATGATCAGGTCCGGGTGGGTGCGCAACAGGCTTTCAATGTCCAGCTGGCCAGTGTCGGGGAAATCCAGGTCCTTGATCTGCGTAGCATGCGGCCAGCGTTGGCTGACCACATTCCACAGGCCAGGGTCGGAACTGGCGAGATTGTTATCCCAGGCAATCACCCGGGCCAGCGGGTTTTCTCGTTCCAGCAGGGCCAGCGACAAAAGGGTATTGCTGTCCTGCAACACGATACGTTGCGGGCTATGGGATAGGGTGACGCTGCGCCCGGCGAGATCGATGATGGTGAGAGGGTAGTTGGCGGCTTGAGCTGCAGAGCAGAGTAAAAACAGTAGGCCCAATGTCCTCAATGCCACGTCCCTTAAAAAAACGCACGAAGTCACTGACACCCCCCAATACCCCTGTGGGAGCTGGTCTTGCCCGCGATAAGGCTGGACACGATATACCTGATATCTGCGGTGCACTTATCGCGGGCAAGCCCAGCTCCCACAGATTTCGCGTCATCCAGTGGGTCCGTTGTTGGGGAGAGCTGCAATATGCGCTTCATGCCACAGACCCATCCACATGAATTTGCACCCGGCCCTGGCTGCAGCGCTCGACCCGCGCCTGGATCCGATAGACCTGCTCCAGCATGGTCGGCGTCAGGGTATGTTCGGGTGTGCCCGCGACATTCAGGCGGCCACGCTCAAGCACCATGATCTGATCGGCCCAGCGCGCCGCCAGGCCTAGGTCATGGAGGACAACCACGACGATCCGGCCTTGATCGGCCAGTTGGCGGACCATGCTCATCACGTCGTTTTGATAGCGCAAATCCAGCGCACTGGTGGGTTCGTCGAGCAGCAACAAACGTGGCTGGCGAATCACCGCTTGAGCGAGGCTGACCATTTGCCGTTGTCCACCGGACAGACTGTCCAGGGGTTGCAGGGCCAGATGCAGGATGCCCAATTGTTCAAGAACGGCGCAGGCCTTGTTTTGTTGTTCCCGGGCGCTGCCGACTGTGGCCAGTGAGTCGCCCCCGCGCAAGGCGCCGAGCAGGGTTTCCAATACGCTCAAGGCAATGCCATCGGGCAAGGTCTGGGGCATGAAGCCCAGAACAGCAGCGCGTTCGCGACGCTTGCAACGCAGCAGATCGAGATCACCCAGACGAATCTCTCCCGTCGCCGACAATAGCCCGGCAAGGCTGCGCAGCAGAGTCGATTTGCCTGCACCGTTAGGGCCCACCAGCGCTACGACTTGACCCGGCGCAATATCCGGCAGGTCAATGCCATGCAGCACCGTGCTGTGTTTGTAACCAACAGTCAGATTACGTACCGTCAACTGGCTCATGTCCGGCCTCGCTTGAGAATCAGGCTCATGAACAACGGTACGCCGACGACGGCGGTTACGATGCCGATGGGCAGTACCACGCCCGGAATCAGCTGTTTGCTAACAATGGCCGACAGCGACATGATCAACGCGCCCATCAAGGCGCTGACCGGCAGAAAGAAACGGTGATCTTCGCCAATCAGCATGCGGGCAATGTGCGGCCCCACCAGCCCGATAAAGCCGATGGTCCCTACGAATGCCACCGCGGTTGCGGCCAGTAGACTGATACGCAGCAACGCCCCTAACCGTAACCGGGCAACATCAATGCCCAGCGTTTCGGCACGCTCGTCGCCCAGTCGCAG
Organism: Pseudomonas syringae group sp. J309-1; assembly: GCF_032582135.1. Lineage (NCBI taxonomy): Bacteria > Pseudomonadati > Pseudomonadota > Gammaproteobacteria > Pseudomonadales > Pseudomonadaceae > Pseudomonas > Pseudomonas syringae group sp. J309-1. Next base: position 24,503 of record NZ_JAWHNU010000003.1, read on the forward strand.
CGTAGTCATCTGCCACGACGCGCGCAGGCTGAATGGCAACACCAGAAAAAACACCACGGCCAGGGTCTGCACTGCAGGCCAACTGGCGCGGCTCAGGCTGCCCATGCTCCAGAACACCAGTTGTTGCAAGGCATCTGCCGAGGCCAGGTATTGCAGCAGCGCAACCATGGCATTGAAGCTGAACACCAGCGCAATGCCAAACAGCACCAGCGACTGCACGCCGCCAGTGAGGCTGGCGACGGCCTGTAACAACAGCACCGACGCAAAAGCGAAGATGAACGCATTGGCGGTAATCAGCCAACTGCCGGGCACGCCGGGAATTCCCAGATCCAGCACAATGGCCAGCGCCGCGCCAAAGGATGCTGCCGATGACACGCCCAGGGTAAACGGACTGGCCAGCGGGTTATTGAGGATGGTCTGCATCTCGGCCCCGGCCAACGAAAGCGCCGCGCCCACCAGCACGGCCATCAGCGCGAACGGCAGGCGCAATTCGCGGACGATCACCTGAGTATCCGGATCAACGCTGACCGGATCGAATATTGCCAGCAAGACTTCACTGGCAGCGAACCGGGTAGTGCCCAGCGTGATGTCCGCCACCAGACACGCCAGTAACGCGAGCACAAGAGCGCCACAGATCCACAGGCGTTTACGCAGGATTTTGTTGTAGGCGACCTGCAGTGTTTCAGCGTTCAGGGCAGGTTGGGAACGACTCAAAACTTCGCACTCACGCTGGCGATGAACGAGGCGGGTGCGCCCGCGTAGTTACCGTCGGTATTGGCTGCGGTTTCGATATATTTGCGATCCGTCAGGTTGCGGCCTTTGAGTGAAACCCGGATGTTTTCGTCGATGTCGTAGAACACGCTGGCGTCGATCCTGGCGTAGCCGCTCACGTCGTAGCTGTTGTCGATATCGCCCTGACGTTCGCCCACGGCGATGACGCCCGCGCCGAAGCCGAGACCTTTCATGGGGCCGTCTTGTAGCTGGTAGCTGGACCAGATCGAACCGCTGAGGATCGGTACGCCGTCCAGACGGTTGCCGGTTTCGATTGTCGTGTCCTTGGTGACTTTGGCGTCCAGTGCGCTGACGTTACCGATGATTTCCCAGCCATCCAGAGGAGTGCCGCTGACATCGAGTTCAGCCCCGCGCACGCGCTGCTCGCCAGTCTGTACCGAGTAGTTGTCGTCTGTGGGATCGGTTGCTGCCACATTCTGCCGGGTGATCTCGAATACCGACAATGTGGCGCTGAGGCGGTCAGGGATCAGGTCAAACTTGGCGCCAACTTCATACTGCTCACCTTCCTCAGGGTCCAGAGGGCTGCCGTTGCGCTGGGTGTCACTCTGCGGAGTGAATGAAGTGCTGTAGCTGGCGTAGAGTGCCAGCCAGTCAGTGGGCTGATACACCAGGCCCAGTCGGGGTGAAACTTTGGACGGGTTCAGGTTAGTCCTGGTGACTTCGAAGTCCGCGTCAGTGGTGGTATTGCGCTGCCGCGTATCGTCATAGCGTGCACCCACGATCAGCTTCCACTGTTCACTCAGATCGATCTGATCCTGCAGATAGAAGCTGTAAGCTTCCAGTTGATAATCGGTTTCCTCGTTGAACGAGAACGCGCCGGGCCGGGCGCCATAAACCGGATTGAAAATATCGATTGAACCCAATGTTGCTCGATCCGTAGCCACGTTGCGCTTGCCGTCGATGTACTCAAAGCCCGCCAGCGCTGTGTGTTTCAGGCCACCGGTGGCGAAGCGGGCAATGGCTTCGAACTGCATGTCCAGAGTCTTGATGCGCTCGTCGCCATCGGTTGCACGACGAGCAAGGGTGCGGTTGTCGTCCTCCAGTCCGCGCAAATCCACCACATAACGATTCTTGTGGGACTGATCCCAGCGGGTCATCTGGCGCAGGGTCAGCCAGTCATTTACATCGTGCTCGGCGCGATACCAGACCGACACCTTGTCCGCCTTGTCCCGCGACCAGGGTTCATGCAGATAGCGATCGGCATTCATGTTGATCTTGCCGTTGACCGGGATTAGCCCGCGATCAAAAGGGCTGGTCTGGTCGATGTATTCCAAGCCCGCATCCACACGCGTGACATCGCTGGGTTCCCAGCGCAGGGTCGGGGCAACGTAGATGCGTTTGCTGTCGCGGAAGGTGTCGCGAAAACCGCGTTCGGTCTGGGTTGCGACTGTCATGCGCCCAGCCAGGGTTTTGGCTTCGTCCAGAGGGCCGCTGGCGTTGGCTTCAAGCCGATAGAAGTCATAAGAACCTGCCTGCGCCTTGACCTCGGCTTCCGGGGTGAAGCTCGGCTGGCGGGTCACCAGGTTGATCAGCCCACCCGGATTGCCACGGCCATAGAGCACCGACGCGGGCCCCTTGAGGACTTCGACCCGCTCGACGTTGGCCAGATCGCGCAACGCTTCCGGACGCGACACCAAGGGGTTGATCAACATGCCATCCACCGCATAAGTGGTGGCTTTGAACCCGCGGATGATGAAGCTTTCGGAAGAACCGCCATGGCTGTTGCCACGTTGCACGCTGCTGACGTTGGTCAGGGCATCGCCGAGGTTATTGACCTGCTGGTCTTCAAGCACCTGGCGGGAGACCACCTGAATGGATTGCGGAACGTCGCGCAGGGCGGTGTCCGTCTTGGTCCCGGTGGCGCTGCGGGTTGCGCGATAGCCCTGCACCGGGCCGTTCGCATGTTCGATATAACGGTTGGAGGTAATGGTCGACGGCGCAAGGTTGATTGAGCCGCTGGCAGGCTGCGCAAACAGCAGAAGAGTGCGGTCTTCAGTCAGCGACCAGCCCAAACCTGAATCCCTGAGCAACCGGGTCAACGCTTCTCGCTCACTAAGCTCGCCGTTGACTGCTGGTGCGGTTTTGCCGGTCGCCAGTGCGGCGTCAAAACTCAGCTGTAACCGGTTCTGTCTGGCGAATTGCGCCAGCGCCGAAGCCAGCGGTTGTGCGCTCATGCTGTAACGGGCAGTACCCGGACGTTCAGAAGCTTCGGCAGCCCAACCGTTGCCCATCGGCAGCATGATGAGCAGGGCAAGAGACGGCAATGCAGGTAAGCGCGGCATCAATACGATCCTTCATACGTCTTGATTACGTTTGCGAAAAATTCTCAAACAGATGATCAAAGACGTAGCCCTTCGGGATTTTTTTCAAGGACGGGCGAAAAAAAACAAAATAACTGACAGTGCAGGTGTCCCCATGACACCGCGCTGTAGCGTTGCAAACACGGCTTTCTGTGGGAGTGAGGCTTGCCCGCGAAGAACGATAACGCGGTGTGCCTGACGGACCGAAGCGCCCGTATCGCGGGCAAGCCTCGCTCCCAAGTTGGTAACATCTCGAGCTCATGCAGGACCGGTGGGACCGAATTCATTCGGGAAGGCGGTATTTTTGTCGATACAAAGGCTGCGCATTCACCGGCCTCTTCGCGAATGAATTCGCTCCCACCGGGATCAACGCTTGTAGGCGAACATAGAATCTCCCACAAGGATCTCATTCATTCAGGATAATTAGTCGACAAAAACAAACCCCAGGCACTTGCGCCCACCCGATTAACGCGCAACCTTAGCCGCTACTGTTTGTGATCTCCAAACAATCCTTCTGATAGCGGGGCAGGAATGGACCGTTTTGATGCAATGCTGGCATTCGCCCGGGTCGTTGAAGCGGGGAGCTTTACCAGGGCGGCTGACACGCTGCACATGAGCAAGACCACGGTGACCCAACTGGTTCAACAACTGGAAGCCAGGCTGCGGGTCAAACTGCTTAACCGCACTACGCGCAAGGTCAATGTCACTGCTGACGGCGCGGTGTACTACGAACGCGTGGTACGGCTGCTGGCGGACCTGGATGACGCAGAGACAAGTCTCTCCAGCGCAGCGTCATTGCCCCGAGGTCGGTTGCGAGTGGATGTACCCAGCCCGCTGGCCAGAATGATCCTGATGCCGGCACTGCCCGGTTTCCATGCCAGATACCCGGATATTCAGATCGATATGGGCGTCAGTGATCGCAAGGTCGATCTGATTGGCGAGAATGTCGATTGCGTGGTCCGCGGCGGTGAACTCAGCGACCTGTCACTCATGGCTCGCCGGGTGGGTGATTTGCAGCTTGGAGTGTACGCGGCGCCAGCTTATCTGCAGCGTCTCGGCACTCCAGTTCACCCTCGCGAGCTTGAAGAGTCTGAGCACCGGATCATCGGTTTCCTGTGGGCGCGCACAGGTAAAGCCTTACCCTATGCCATGCACAACGGCACCGAACGTCTGACGATTAATGGCCGTTACGTGTTGGCGGTGGACGACGGCAATGCGTATCTTGCGGCAGGACTGGCAGGCATGGGCGTGCTCTGGCTACCGGACTATATGGCAAAACAACACGTGGCAAGCGGTGAATTGGTCCCGTTGTTCAAAAGCTGGCGAATGGAACCCATGCCTCTGTATGTGGCGTTTCCGCCGAACCGGCACATCAGCATTAAAGTACGGGTATTCATCGACTGGGTTGCAGACCTGATGGCGCAACACGGCCCGGTCGCCGATCGATACGAGATTGATGACGCGGAGAACCGCACGACATGACTGAGCGACGTCAATTCAGCGGTGGCATGAAGGGCAAGAATCTTCGCTATCTTGGAGATGAGTCAACAGCTTCCCGTCAGGCAAAAGCCGGATTTTTGCTGCTCGAACATTTCTCGCTTCCTGCATTCACCCAGGCGCTGGACACCATCATTACCGCAAATCTGCTGCGTCCCGGCTTGTTCGCGACCTGTACCTTTGGCTTGCAGGAGGGCGAAGTGGTCAGTGATCTGGGGCTGGTCATTCGACCTGATCTGCAGATGACAGCTGCCGGGATAAACGGTCTGGACTTGCTGGTTGTCTGCGGCGGCTACCGGACCGAACTCAAGCATTATCCCGAGCTGACAGCATTACTGAATACGGCGGCAGAGCAGGGTACGGCGCTGGCGGGGTTGTGGAATGGTGCGTGGTTTCTGGGTGTTGCGGGTTTACTCGACAGCTACCGTTGCGCGATCCACCCGGAACACCGTCCCGCGCTGGCTGAAATCTGCAAGATTACCCATGTCACCAGCGAGCCGTTCGTGGTGGACCGGGATCGTCTGACCGCCGCAAGCCCGTCGGGGGCTTTCCACATGGCGTTGGAGTGGATCAAGACCCTGCATGACAAAGCGCTGGTCGAAGGCATCGAGGACATTCTGTCTTTTGAAGAGTCACGTTATCGGCGTATCAAGAACTCTGCGCATCTATCGGTCAGCGCGCCATTGCGTGAGGTGGTGAAGCTGATGGACGCCAACCTCGAAGAACCACTGGAAATGGAGCAACTGGTGAAGTACTCCGGTCGCTCCCGTCGTCAGGTCGAACGCTTGTTCCGGGAACAGCTGGGCACCACGCCGCAGCGCTATTACCTGGAATTGCGCATCACCGAAGCCAGGCGTTTGTTGCAGCATACCGAGATGTCCCAGGTTGAGGTGCTGGTCGCCTGCGGATTCGTCTCGCCCAGTCATTTCAGCAAGTGCTACAGCGCGTTCTTCGGTTACCGGCCGTCAAAAGAGAAGCGGCTGGTTCGTTAGTGTCTTCCATGAACACAGTTTTGGTAGGAGTGAACTTGTTCACGAAAGGGCCTGTACATCCGCAGCACATGTATGGCCTGAAATACCGCCTTCCCGAATGAATTCGGTCCCACAGGGTATTCGTGATGCTTGCGATGGTCAGCAAACGTCACCGCCATGCAAACCCAATCCCGTGGGAGCGAATTCATTCGCGAAAGGGCCAGTACATCCACAGCACATGTATGTCCTGAAATACCGCCTTCCCGAATGAACTCGCTCCCACCGCTCCGACAGGTGCTGCGGGCGGCTGAAGGCTGAGCTAACGCTGAATCCGCTCAACGATGGCATTCAGCAGCACATCGCAGCCCATGCGGGCATCTTCAGGGAAAACGTCCTCGGCTTCGTTGTGGCTCAGCCCGTCAACACAGGGGATGAACACCATCGTGGTTGGGCAGTGTCGGGCTAGCAGGATGGCGTCGTGACCTGCGCCGCTGACGATGTCCTGATGCGGATAACCTAGCGCTTCGACGGCACGGCGTACCGCCGCGACGCAATCCTTGTCGAACGGGGTGGCCGGGCTTAGCCAGTGGCGCTGTATGTCCAGGGTCAATCCGCGGACGTCCGCTACCTGCTGAAAACGCTGTCGGACCAGCTCCTCCATCAGCGCAATCTGCCCGTCTTCGTGGTGACGCAAATCCACCGTGAAGTTCACGCTGCCGGCAATGGTGTTGCGCGATGATTTGGCGATGCTCAACTGGCCAATCGTGACCAGTCCCTTGGGCGCGAACTCTTCAGCCAGGGCTTCAAGTTTCGCAGCCATTTGCGCCACGCCAAACAAAGCGTCCTTGCGCAGTTTCATCGGTGTGGTCCCGGCGTGGGCGCTCTGGCCTTTGACCTGCACGTCGAGCCAGCAAATGGCCTGACCGCCCGTCACCACACCCACCGGAATGCCGTTGTCTTCAAGGATCGGCCCCTGCTCGATGTGCGCTTCGAAATACGAATCGAAAGGACGCTTGAAGGGTTGCTCACCCACGTGCCCGGTGGCGTCCAGCGCCTGAGCGACGCTGATACCGTCGGCATCGCATGCATCCAGCGCTGTCTGGAGTGCCAGAGTGCCGGTGAATACTGCAGAGCCGAACATGGCTGGCGTGAAGCGCGCGCCTTCTTCGTTGGTCCACACCGCGATCTCAATAGGCCGCGGGCTCTGGATGCCTTGCTCGTTCAGGCAGCGAACCACTTCCAGCCCGGCCAGGACCCCGTAGATGCCATCGAAGCGACCACCTTTGGGCTGAGTGTCGAGATGGCTGCCCATCACGATCGGCTCAAGCTTTTCGTTTAGCCCGGCACGGCGGGCGAACAGGTTGCCGATTGCATCGAAGCTAAGGGTCATGCCTGCTTCCCGACACCAGCTCATGAACAGCTCACGGCCTGCTTTGTCCTCCTCAGACAGGGCCAGACGGCAGTTGCCGCCCTTGGCGGTGGCACCGATTTGGGCCATGTCCATCAGGCTGGCCCAGAGGCGATCGCCGTTGGATTCAATTACATTCATCGCTCAACCTCTTGCGTGTCGCTTCAGTAGCCCAGCGTTGGGTCCACCAGATTATTCAGGGGTTCGCCATTGAGCAGTCGGCGGGCGTTTTCCGCGACCTGCAGTGCAATGCAATCGTCGGAGGCGGCGGAGGCCATGTGCGGAGTGATGATCACCCCCGGCATCTGCCACAAACGATCGTCCACCGGCAGCGGTTCCTGATCGAATACATCCAGCACCGCGCCGCGCAAATGCCCGCTGGCTAGGCCCTGTTGCAGGTCATCGACGACCAGGTGCTGCCCGCGTCCGGCATTCACCACTACCGCGCCGGGAGCCAGGGCGGCAAAGGTCTTGCTACACAGAATGCCTCGGGTGGCGTCGGTCAGGGGCAGCAGGTTGACCAGCATGTCCAGGCCGTCGAGGAACCCATCGAACTGCTCGTCACCGTGATGACAGATCACTCCGGGAATTTCTCGCGGGCTACGTGCCCAGCCACTCACCGCATAGCCAGCACCGGCCAGATCACTGGCGATTGCCGCACCCAGTGAACCCAGGCCCATGACGCCCACTCTGAACTGCCCGGCAGGACGTTGTGGGTGACGCTGCCACGCGCTTTGACGCTGCTGTGCGGCCACGCGATCAAAATCACGGTGAAAATGCAGCACCGCCCAGCGCACGTATTCGGTCATCCCTCGCCGATGGTCCGGGTCCACCACGCGGCAGGCGGGAAGGTCCGCTCGGCTTGGATCCGTACGCAAATGATCGACCCCGGCGGCCACCGAATGCACCAGTTGCAGGTTGGGCAGGCTTGCCATGCTGCCCGCCGGTGGATACCAGCAGGCCGCGATTTGCGCCTCGGAGGCGGCCGGGTCATCAGGCAATACCACCTTGAGTTCAGGCGCGTTACGGGCGAAAGCGATTTGCAGTTCGCTGTTCAGAACGGTGTCATTGGTCAACAGGACGACGGTGGTCATGAGCAGTAGGACTCGCGTTGGTCTTCGATCAGGGTAAGCGCGGCGTTCCAGCTCAACTGAATGATCTCTGCGGCTTCATCGCGATCAAACTGTTGGGCGGTCAAACGGCATACTTCCTCGCTGGGTTGCACGAGTTTACTGTTCCCGGACAGTGCTTGAACCTGTGCCTGACACGCCCGCTCCAGAAAATGGATTTCATGGAACGCCTGGGCCACGCTGCCACCGCCCGCCAACAAGCCGTGATTGCGCAGGATCATCGCCTTATGGGGGCCAAGATCCGCCACCAGGCGTTCACGTTCTTCCAGCGAAAGGGCGATGCCCTCATAGGTGTGATAACCCAGCTTGCCGTAGAACTTCAGCGCATGCTGAGTGATCGGCAACAGGCCGTGTTCTTGCGCGGCGACTGCCATACCGGCTGCGGTATGGGTATGGATCACGCAGTTCAGGTCTTCCCGAGCCATGTGGATCGCGGAGTGGACAACGAAACCTGCTGCATTTACCCGGCTGTTTTCCACGTCGCCATTGACCACCTGGCCATGCTGATCGATCCGCACCAGATCACTGGCTTTCATCCGGTCGAAGATCACCCCGTAGCGGTTGATCAGGAAGTGATGTTCGGGACCAGGGATGCGCAGGCTGATGTGCGTGTCGATCAAATCAGTCATGCGGAAGTGCGCCACCAGCCGATACAGCGCGGCCAGTTCACAGCGGGCCTGCCATTCCACAGCGTCGATAGAATCCGGGGTATTCATGAAAGCTCCTTGTTGAACGCTGACTGTTGTGTGGTGCTGTCGTCACCGCGCAGACGCGCCAGACCACAGACGCCAAACAGCGAAATGCCTGCCAGCACGCTGAAGAAAATCGCCAGAGGCAGCCATTGCCCGGCGTAGTGAGTGGCCAGCAACGTGCCGATGATGGGCGTGCTGCCACCGGCAATCGCACAGATCAGTTGGTAAGCGATAGAGATCCCGCTGTAACGCAGATGCGCCGGGAATGCCTGAGCCATGTAACCGGCAATCACTGCGTAAAGCGCTGACAAGGTGATCACAGCCATGGCGATGCCCAGGGTCATCAACGCCAGGTTCTGGGTGCCGACCAGCAGAAACATCGGGTACGGCATGAACATCGAGAGCAGGGCGGTCAGCATCAGGAACCGGCCTTCGCCGATACGCTCGGCCAGCAACGCGCTGATGGGCTGGGAAATGAATTGCAGGACGGTCACGATAAACAGGCAATCCAGAATGGTCGCCCGGGAGATGCCCTGATACTGGGTCACGTAAGTGATCATGAAGGTATTGGTGAAAAAGAAGCCCGCCGAGCCGATGGTCACCGCACAGGCGGCGAAGAAAATCTGCCGCCAGCAGGTCCGCAGCACGTCCAGCACCGGGTACTTGGCGGTTTCGCCTTTCTCCGCGACTTCTTTGAATTCCGGTGACTCTTCAACGCCAAAGCGGATCGCCAGGCCAATCAGCATCAAGACGCCGCTGGCGAGGAACGGCAAACGCCAGCCCCAGTCGGCAAATTCAGCAGGCTCCAGAGACGTAACCAGTCGAAACGCAATCAACGCCAGCAGCAAGCCTGCAGGGCTGCCCAGTTGCGCAAAGGAGGCATAGAACATCTTACGGCCCTTAGGCGCATGTTCGCTGGCCATCAGTACTGCGCCGCCCCATTCGCCACCAACCGAAATGCCTTGCACGATGCGCAGCGCCACCAGACCAATGGGTGCCCAGATGCCGGCGCTGGCGTAGCTCGGCAGCAAGCCTATTCCCGTGGTCGCCAACCCCATCAGCAGCATGGTGAACAGCAACATCTTTTTACGCCCAAGCCGATCTCCCAGGTGACCGAACACCATCCCGGCCATGGGCCGTGCGATGAAGCCGACCGCGAAGGTGCCAAAGGCGGCGAGGGTGCTCAGGCCTGGCGTATCGCTGGGGAAGAAAACCTGGCCGAGGATCAGCGCGGCGGCTGTGGCGTAGATGTAGAAGTCGTAAAACTCGATGGTGGTGCCGATGAATGCCGCGGCAGCCGCGCGACGAGGCTGGTTGGACGAGGTTCGCATGCAAGGCCCTTTTAGTATTGGCGTTATGGCAGGGATTGAGGCTGTTCACATAGCGCTCTGTGGCGCTTCCCTGCTTTATCGCTCGCTGCCTATAATTAATCAATTTGCTAATACTTATTTTATGTATTAGTCAGGCTACTAATGGTGTGTTGATGAACAACGACGAATCGGTCGAAGCACAAGGCAGGTGGCAAGGTCGGCGTTTTCTCAATGATCGACTGGACTGGAACCTGCTGCGCACTTACCTGGCTATCGGTCAGGAACGCAGTATCAGCCGTGCGGCAGCCAGGCTTTTCGTCACGCAATCAGCGGTCAGCCAGTCGCTCAAACGGCTTGAGGAACAGCTCGATTGCGCGTTGATTGTGCGCAAGGGGCCGCGCTTCGACCTGACGCAGGCCGGGGAAGAGGTATTTGGCATTGCCCAGGAGATGTATGGCAATGTGTCCCGTCTGGGCACGGCGGTTGAGGGTGCCGAGGAAGAAGTCGTTGGCAAAGTGCGTGTGCTGTCCATCAGTCATGTGCAGTCACCGCTCTATGACGACTTTCTTGCGGACTTCCACCTGCTGCATCCGCGTGTCGAGCTGGAACTTGAAGTCATGCGCAGTTCGGATATTCAGAGCTCGCTGAACCAGAAAACCGCCAGCCTCGGCATCGGCCTGTGCCGCTTTCCCCAGGCAAAACTGGAGCGAGTGCTGTTGATGCGCCAGCGCTATGCATTCTTCTGTGGCAAACGACACCGGCTGTTCGGCAAACGCGGACTGGCACTGGATGCGTTACAGGGCGAGAACTTTGTCAGCTTCACCAGCGACCAGTTGGGCGGCAATCTCTCACCGCTGACGGTGTTCCGCGATCAGCAGGGGTTCACCGGAAAAATCGTCGCATCATCGCCCAGCTTTGAAGAGATTCGCCGGTTGATCATCGCCGGATATGGCATCGGTTGTTTGCCTGAACATCTGGTGGACAACGATTTGCACAACGGGCTGATCTGGCGTTTACCACCGGCTGACGGCGTGGTCGATGTCGATATGTTTTTGATGTGGAACCGCGATCAAAGGATGAACCGCGCCGAAACGGTTTTTATCGAGTCGTTTCGGCAGGTCATTGAAGGAGCGCTTTGATCAGCAGGTAGTTACGCGTGCCAGCCTAATTGGCTGGAAATGCGTTGCGTGGCTTCCACCAGTTGCTTGACGTAGTCCTGCTTGAGCTCTTCTCGAAAGCGGAAGCAGGGAAATGACACGCTCATGCCGCCGATCACATGCCCAAAACGGTCGCGAATCGGCGCCGCCAGACAGCGCATGTTGTCTTCAAACTCTTCATGGTCTTCGGCATAACCCTGTTCGCGAACCACCTGCAGTTCCTGCAAATAAGCATCGACTGTGGTCAGGGTATTGGCCGTGCGACGCTCGAAGCTCTCTTCCTGCAAGTGTGCCAGCAGCTCCGGTTGCTCAAGCCACGCCATCAACACTTTGCCGATCCCTGTGCAATACAGCGGTGCGCGTCGACCGATACGCGAGTACATACGTAGGTTGTATTTGGAATCGATCTTGTGCACGTAGACGATGCTGCCTTCGTCGAGAATCCCCAGATGCACGGTCTCGCCGGTCAGTTCATTGATACGGCGCATGCCCGGTTCAGCCTCGCGGACGATGTCCAGATGAGGCAGGGCTTGCGCGCCCAGTTCAAACAGCCGAACGCTGAGCCGGTAGCGTTCTTCGGCATCCTGCACGACATAGCCACGAGCCTTGAGCGACTGCAAAAAGCGGTAAACCGTGCTTTTGGACATGTCCAGTTTCTGCGCGATTTCCGATACGCCGCTTTCCTCGGGATGTTCTGCCAATGCCTCTAGTACCGCCATGGTCCGGCCCACTGCGGAGACCAGTTCATTGTTCTGGAGAGTGCTGTTGTCCATGAAGGCTCCAACGGGAACGGAAAACCCAAGGATATACGCTGGCGAGTCAAAACGCTGTTTCATTTTGCTTGACGAGGTGAAAAATCTGATCGAAACTCCGCTACAACTTGCAAGTGAAACGCCGTTTTAAAAATAATAAGGCGCGTAATGATGAAAGTGATTTCAAGACAACAGCCGCAATCCGTTTCACACAAACCCGTCAAAGTCGCGATGGTGGGTGAGTGCATGATTGAGATGAGAGCCGAGTCAGCCTCAGACTTCAGTCAGACGTTTGGGGGCGACACGCTCAACACGGCCGTTTATCTGGCCCGATTGAATTCAGCTGCGCACATCGCCGTGGAATACGTTACCGCCATTGGCGCGGACAGCTTCAGCGATGCCATGCGCCAGTTGTGGTGTGACGAAGGCGTCGGCAACCAGCACGTGCGAGTGATCAAGGACGCATTGCCGGGCCTCTACGTTATCCAGACCGATACTCGTGGTGAACGACGCTTCGTGTATTGGCGTGGTCAGGCCGCAGCGCGGCGCATGTTCGACGGGCCTGAAGCAGACACCATGCTGATGGCTCTGGCCGATTACGACTACCTCTATCTGAGCGGCATCAGCCTGGCGATCCTCACGCCCGATGGCCGCGCACGCCTGTTGAAGGCTGTAGCTCAAGCCCGCCAATCCGGCACCCGGATCGTCTTCGATAACAACTTCCGTCCCCACCTGTGGCCCGATACCAACGCTGCGCGGCAGGCCTATAGCGAGATTCTGCGCCTGACTGATCTGGCCCTGATCACCTGGGATGACGACGAAGCCCTGTTTGGTTACCCAGACGTCGAGGCCTTGTTCCGTGCTTACGCACACTTCGGTGTGGGCGAAGTGGTACTCAAGCGAGGCGCGGCGTCATGCCTGATCGACTGCGACGGCGACCGCTTCGAAGTGCCCGCCGAAACCGTCAGCAACATCGTCGACACCACGGCGGCAGGCGACTCGTTCAGCGCCGGGTATCTCTCCTGTCGCTTACAAGGCGGCGAGCCTTATCTCGCCGCTCAGTGGGGGCACCGACTGGCCGCCCAAGTGGTTCAGCATCGGGGAGCACTGATCCCCAGCGCCGCCATGCCCAGGCTGGATATGCCTACATTTTCTTTTGCCGCAGAGGCCCGCAACTGATGAAAATCATTGAAGCTCGCGTGATCGTTACCTGTCCGGGTCGCAACCTGATCACTCTTAAGATCGTCACCGATGCCGGCATTTACGGTATCGGCGATGCGACCCTGAATGGCCGTGAACTGGCGGTGGTCGCCTACCTTGAAGAGCACGTGCTGCCCGCGCTGATCGGGCGCGACGCCCATCGGATCGAAGACATCTGGCAATACCTGTATCGCGGGGCTTACTGGCGCCGTGGTCCGGTGACCATGACCGCGATTGCCGCAGTGGACATCGCGCTGTGGGATATCAAGGCCAAGGCCGCCAACATGCCGCTGTATCAGTTGCTGGGTGGCAAGAGCCGCGAGCGGGTGATGGTCTACGGGCATGCCACGGGTAAAGACATCGAAGGTTGCCTGGACGAAGTCGCTCGCCATGTCGAACTGGGTTACAAGGCGGTGCGTGTGCAATGCGGGATTCCCGGCATCGCCACCACTTATGGCGTGGCCAAGCGCAGTGGTGAACGCTATGAACCCGCCGACAGCGACCTGCCTGCCGAACATATGTGGGACACCGCCAAGTACCTCAACTATGTGCCCAAACTGTTTGCGGCCGTTCGTGAGCGTTTTGGTGATGACCTGCACATTCTCCATGACGTTCACCATCGCCTCACGCCGATAGAAGCGGGGCGCCTGGGCAAATCCGTAGAGCCGTACAACCTTTTCTGGCTGGAGGACTGCACCCCGGCTGAAAATCAGGAGGCTTTTCGTCTGATCCGTCAGCACACGACCACGCCACTGGCGGTGGGTGAGGTCTTCAACTCGATTCATGACTGCCGCGAGCTGATTCAGGAGCAGTTGATCGACTATATCCGTGCCACCCTGGTTCACGCAGGTGGCATTACCCATGTGCGACGGATTGCCGATTTTGCTGCGCTGTTTCAGGTGCGGACCGGCTTTCACGGCGCCACCGACCTGTCGCCGGTGTGCATGGGCGCTGCCCTGCATTTCGATACCTGGGTGCCCAACTTCGGCATTCAGGAGCACATGCCTCATGACGAACGCATCGACGAAGTCTTTCCTCATGCCTATCGCTTTGAAGACGGCCATTTCACCCCAGGCGAAACCCCGGGCCATGGCGTCGACATCGACGAAACCCTCGCAGCGAAATATCCGTACAAACGCGCCAGCCTGCCGGTCAATCGCCTGGAAGACGGCACGCTCTGGCACTGGTAAGACAATCAAATCATCACAACAAGAACATCAGGCGGCGGCCGCCCTGACAGGAGTTACCCGATGAAAGCCTTTCAAGTAAGAGCACCTTTTGAGTTCGGCCTGGCCCAGGTCGAGGTGCCGCAAATCGCACCCGGCGAAGTCAAGGTGGACGTGGCCTACGCCGGTATCTGCGGCTCGGACATGCACATCATCCACGGCCAGAACGCTTTCGTGCGTTTCCCTCGAGTAACCGGCCATGAGTTCTCTGGCGTGGTGCGCGAAGTGGGTGAGGGCGTCGAACACCTCAAGGCTGGCGACCGCGTGTGTATCGACCCGGTAATCAGCTGCGGCACGTGCTACCCGTGCCGGATCAATCGCCCCAACGTCTGCACCAAACTGCAAGTGATTGGCGTGCACCGCGACGGTGGTTTCAGCGAGCAGGTCTGCGTTCCGGCCAGCAACGCCCATCGTCTTCCTGACTCGATGTCCCTGAGTCACGCGGCGCTGGTGGAGCCTTACTCCATCGCGCTCAACGTGCTGGATCGCATGCACGTGCATCCGGGAGACAGTCTGCTGATCTATGGGGCTGGCGTGATTGGCCTGACTCTGGTGCAGATGGCCCGGGCGCTGGGTTTGACCGACATTACTGTCACCGACGTAATTGATGCGCGTCTGGAAACCGCCAAAGCCCTGGGCGCCAGCCGTACCCTCAACGGTCAGGCTGTCGATGTCGAAGCCACGATGCGTGAGTTGACCCACGGCGAAGGCGTGCCGCTGATTGTCGACGCTGCGTGCATTCCGTCCTTGATGCCGCAAATGGTCCGCCTGGCCTCACCAGCCGGGCGTATCGGCTTGCTGGGCTTCAATGCTACACCGAGTGATCTGGTGCAACTGGAGATGATCAAGAAGGAGCTGACGCTGGTGGGCTCACGCCTGAACAACCGCAAGTTTCCCAAGGTGATCGAGCTGATTGCCAGCGGCAAATTGCAGGTTCAGGAGCTGGTCAGCCATCAAGTGTCTTTCGACGAGATGCCAGCAGCCATCGACCTGATCGAAAACCACCCTGAACAGACCCGCAAGGTGCTGGTGCAGTTGGGTGAAGCGCGTCACTAGTCCGATGTAGATACGAGTGCCCCCCTGGGCACCCTCACCGAATAAACATAAAAAGCGGGAGGTTCCAATGTTTGGTCAAGGCCGTACGTTAATTATCATCATGCTGTTCCTGGCAGGCGTCATTAACTACCTGGATCGCTCGGCATTGTCCGTGGCAGCCCCTTTCATCCAGAAGGACTACGGTCTGACGACGGGTGAGATGGGCATGATCTTCAGTAGTTTCTTCGTCGGCTACGCAGCGTTCAACTTTATCGGTGGCTGGGCGGCTGACCGCTACGGCGCAAAAACCACGCTGCTGCTGGCGATGGTGTTGTGGTCGTTGTTCAGCGGCCTCACTGTGCTGACCGTCGGTTTCGCCTCGTTGGTGCTGATCCGCATCCTGTTTGGCATGGGTGAAGGGCCTTTGAGCGTCACCACCAGCAAGATGGTCAACAACTGGTATACGCCAAAACAGCGTGCCAGGGCGCTGGGTTCGTCGATGTCCGGCACACCTCTGGGCGGCGCGATTTCCGGGCCGGTAGTGGGCTTCATCGCCATCAGCTACGGCTGGAAAGTGTCGTTCATTATCATCATGGTGGTTGGCCTGATCTGGGCTGCGGTCTGGTACAAGTTCGTCAAGGACAAACCTGAAGGCAAGGTTGCCGAGGAGATCAAGCGCGCCGAAGGCACCAGCGAAGTGGCTTCGTTGCCAGTGCATCCGCTGCGTTATTACCTCAAACAACCTACCGTGCTGTTCACGTCGCTGGCGTTCTTTTCCTATAACTACACGCTGTTCTTCTTCCTGACCTGGTTCCCCAGCTACCTGACCATGGCCCATGGGTTGAACGTCAAGGACATGAGTATCGCCACCGTCATTCCATGGCTGCTGGGTTTCCTCGGTCTGGCCTTGGGCGGTTTCATCTCCGACTTCGTGTTCAAGAAGACCGGGCGGATGATGTTCTCCCGCAAAGTCGTACTGGTCACGTGCCTGCTGGCTTGCGCAGGCTGTATTGCCCTGGCTGGCATAGTCAAAACCCTTTATCCAGCGGTCATTCTCGTCGCGCTGGCGGTGTTCTTCCTGTACCTGACCGGCGCCATTTACTGGGCGATCATTCAGGACACCGTGCCTGCCGCCAGGGTGGGTGGCGTCAGCGGCTTCATGCATTTCCTGGCGAACACCTCGGGGATCATTGGCCCGACCCTGACCGGTTTTCTGGTGCAGTTCACCGGCTCGTTCACCAGCGCATTCCTGCTGGCAGGGCTGTTGACCGTGATCGGCGCGGTCTGTGTGGCGCGCTACGTAAAACCGCTAAGCGCTGCAGACACCGGTGAAGCGGCTGTCCCGGTTCCGCAACATGATTCGGCCTTGAGCCATCCCAGAACATAAGGAGTGTGTCGATGCCGACTGTTAACCGCGTGCCTGCTACCGGCACTGCTTCAGAGTCAGAACCGGTCATTGGAATTGTCCATCTGGGCCTGGGGGCGTTTCATCGCGCCCATCAGGCGGTCTACCTGCAACGTAACCTCAATCGTCATGGCCAGAGCGACTGGTGGCTGTGCAGTGCCAACCTGCGCTCCAATCGTGCGGTGGTTGATCTCTTGCGTGCGCAGGATGGTCGCTACCATGTGGCTGAGTATCGCGACCGCGAACAGGTGACGCTGCGCGAAATTACTGTCGTGCGCGAAGCGCTGTATACGGGTGAGGGCGGTGATGAGCTGGAGTTGCTGTTGCAGCGCATGGCCACGCCGCAAACGAAGATTGTCACGCTCACCGTCACCGAAAAAGGCTACTGCCTGAGTCCTTCAACGGGGCAATTGCGCCTTGAAGACCCGACGATTGCCCATGACATTGCTCATCCGCAAACGCCGCGTTCTGCGCCTGGCATCGTCCTCGAAGCCTTGCGCCGCCGTCGCGCTGCTGACATCCCGGCGTTCACCGTCCTGTGTTGTGACAACATGCCTGACAACGGCCAGCGTACCCGGCAGGCAGTACGCGGTCTGGCAGCAGAACAGGATGAAGAACTGGCTCAATGGATAGACCAGCAAGTCGCGTTCCCAAGCTGCATGGTCGACCGGATTGTCCCGGCCATGACGGCAGAGTCTTTCAGTCGTCTGGAGCAGCAACTGGACTGCCACGACCCTGCGGCGGTGGTGTGTGAAAGCTTCAGCCAGTGGGTCATCGAGGACAACTTTCCGCTGGGTCGCCCTGACTGGGAGGTGGAAGGCGTACAGATGGTCGAGGACGTGCAACCCTTCGAAACGATGAAGCTGCGCATGCTTAACGGCAGCCATTCGCTGTTGGCTTACGTGGGCGTGCTGGCAGGTCATGAGTTGGTATTCGAGGCGGTCAATGATGCCCGGATGGCAGGTCTCATTGAGCATTACATGGCCCATGAAGCCGCACCCACGCTGGACATGCCGCCTGGCATCGATCTTTCGCTCTATGCCCGGGATCTGATCGCGCGCTTTGCCAATGACAGCCTGCAACATCGTCTGCGGCAGATTGCCATGGACGGCTCGCAAAAACTGCCGCAACGCTGGTTGCTCGGTGCACAGCAGTTGCTCGACGAAGGTCGCGATATCGCTTGTACGGCGTTGGGTATTGCAGCCTGGATTCGCTACTGCACACAAACCACGACCCAAGTCGTAGACGACCCGTTGAATGCCACCTTTGCCGATCTGGCGGGACGCTTTGACGGCGCGCCTCTGGTGGATGCGTTTCTGGAACTGGATGAAGTATTCCCGACCGCACTGGCGAAGCGACCGGCGTTTCGCGACGCGGTGCAACAGGCTTATGGCTCGCTGGTTGGCGAAGGCATCAGCAGCGTGTTGCAACGCTTCGCTGGGCACAACTAACAAGAAAAGGAGAAGCATATGGAACAGACATGGCGCTGGTTTGGCCCCAAAGACCCGATTTCTCTGGCGGACGTCCGGCAAACCGGCGCGACCGGCATCGTCACCGCACTGCATGAAATCCCCAACGGCGAAGTGTGGCCGGTAGAGGCCATTGCGGCGCGCAAGCAGATGATCGAAGCCGCAGGCCTGACCTGGTCAGTGGTGGAGAGCATCCCTGTACACGAAGACATCAAGCGCGGTTGCGGTCGCCGTGACGAGTACATCGCCAACTATCAGCAGAGCGTGCGTAACCTGGCCAGCTGCGGCATTGATATCGTCTGCTACAACTTCATGCCGGTGCTGGACTGGACACGTACCGACCTGGCCTGGGAACTGGCAGATGGTGGCTGGGCGCTACGGTTTGATCAGACTGCATTTGCTGCATTCGACCTGTTCATCCTCCAGCGTCCGGGGGCAGAGGCGGAGTACAGTGCCGAGGATATACAGCAGGCCAAAGCCTGTTTCGAGGGGCTGACCGCCAGCCAGAGTCAGGCGTTGGTCAATACCCTGATTGCAGGCTTACCGGGTGCTGAAGAGCATTACACCCTGGAAGATTTTCGCGCTTTGCTACGCACTTACGCGGATATCGACGAAGCCAGATTGCGTGAGCATCTGGGCTATTTTCTGCGTGCATTGATTCCGGTGGCAGAAGAAGTCGGTGTGCGGATGGCGATCCACCCAGATGATCCACCCCGGGCGCTGTTGGGGCTGCCCCGCATCCTGTCAACTGCCGTCGATGCCCAATGGCTGCTGGACGCCGCGCCAAGCCGGGCCAATGGTCTGACGTTCTGTACCGGTTCTTATGGCTTGCGCGAAGACAACGATCTTGTGGCGATGGCAAGGCATTTCGCACCCTACATCTACTTCACACATTTGCGCTCGACCCGTCGCGAGGCCGACCCGCGCAGCTTCCACGAAGCTCATCATCTGGACGGCGATGTGGACATGGTCGGGGTTATCCGCGAGCTGGTCACCGAGGAGCGCAGACGCGAACGCGAAGGCGGCCCGCGATTACCACTGCGCCCGGACCACGGTCATCAACTGCTGGACGATCAGCACCGCAAGAGCAATCCTGGCTACTCGCTGATTGGTCGACTCAAAGGCCTGGCAGAAATTCGGGGTGTGGAACTGGCAGTGCGGCAACAGCTGAGCTGAAAGACCTCAGCGCCTGCATCGCGGGCAAGCCCAGCTCCCACAGGAGACCGCGATCTCCTGTTGGAGCTGGGCTTGCCCGCGATTCAGTCGCCACTATTTGTCAGAAAAACCGCATTATCGTTCTTCGCGGGCAAGCCTCGCTCCAAAGCAAACCGCGATCTAATGTGGGAGCCGGGCGTGCCCGCGATACAGGCGCCACGGATATAAAGTCAACGCTAACCCCTGACATCCTCAGGCTCCAGCGCCTGCAGCCAGCGGCCTTCCGAGCGGCTCAAGTGCTGGCGCATCGAGGTCTGCGCGCCGAGCACGTCTTTGTTGGCAACGGCGCGAAGAATCGCCTCGTGCTCAATCACCGCCGCCTCCCAGGTCGACCTATTCTCTGAATGCTTGCTGAGGTGAGCCGAAATCGGGTTATGTCGCTCATCGAACAGCGCAGTGATGATCCGCACCAGAGCCGAGTTGCCACTCATTTTGGCCAGGCGATGATGAAACTTGCGGTCGTCTTCCAGCGGCGGCAGGCCGTTGGCAATGCTTTCACGCATCGCGTCGATACAGTCCTGCAAATAACGGTAGTCACTTTTCTTTCCGTGCAAACAGGCCAGAATCACACTCTCGCCTTCGATCAACGCACGGGCCTGCATCAGTTCTGAAGGGCTCTCGCCCAAGGTCACCGGCTTACTGGTGCCGTCTTTGTGGCTTGCGCGCACATAGACACCTGAGCCCATCTTGATTTCAACAGCGCCTTCGATTTCCAGCGCGATCAGCGCTTCGCGCAGCGAAGGTCGGGACACCCCCAGCAGCCGCGTCAGATCCCGTTCAGGGGGAAGCCGGGCACCGGTTTTGAAGTCCGCCTGCGCGATGTAGTTGCGCAATTGATCGGCAATTTTCTGGTACGGCTTTCGTTCAGCGGCGTTGATCGGTGAAACCATGGTTATGGCGTCCATCGGAAAGTTGGCGAAGGCTACCATAGCGACCGATAGCTTCGCCGTTGGTGAACGCGTCCATGCTTTGTGAACTCAAGCCGTCATCACATCACCGCGCCGATCTGCCATGGCAGAAACTCGTTATCACCCAGACCATTTTCTTCACTGCAGGTCTGCCGCCCGGAAGCGGTGTCGAGCATCAACTGGAACAACCGTTGGCCCGACTCAGCCACTGATTCCAGACCCTCGACAATCCCTCCGGCGTTGAAGTCCATATCCAGTTCCATGCGTTGAAACAACCCCGTATTGGTGGCGATCTTCAGGGACGGTGTGGGTTTGCAACCGTAAGTCGAACCCCGACCGGTGGTGAAACAGATGAGGTTCGCGCCGCCTGCCACCTGGCCTGTCGCCGACACCGGGTCGTAGCCGGGCGTGTCCATGAACACCAGTCCACGGGCTTCAATGGTTTCCGCGTACTGATAAACCCCCATCAAGCCGGTTGCACCTGCTTTGGCGACAGCCCCAAGAGACTTTTCCAGAATGGTAGTGATGCCACCCGCCTTGTTGCCGGGCGAGGGATTGTTGTTCATGTCACCGTCGTTGTGGTGTACGTAAGCTTCCCACCAGTGAATCCGATCCATCAATTTCGCTGCAATGTCGGGGGAGGCGGCGCGGGCTGTGAGCAGGTGTTCAGCACCATAGATTTCCGGGGTTTCCGAAAGAATCGCAGTGCCGCCCTGTTGCACCAGCAGATCCACCGCTGCGCCCAGTGCCGGATTGGCGGTAATGCCCGAGTAACCGTCCGAGCCGCCGCATTGCAAACCAACGCAGAGATGGCTGGCGGGGACGGTTGTGCGTTTGAAGCTGTTGATGACCGGCAACATCGCTTGTATATGAGCGATGCCGCGTTGCACGGTTTCCCGCGTGCCGCCTGCGTCCTGAATGATGAGGCTGGCCTTGAGCAGGGCCGACCGATCGTCAAGCTTATCCAGCAACGGCGTCAGTTGGTTGACCTCACACCCCAAACCGATCAACAGCACCCCGGCGAAGTTGGCATGATTGGCATAGCCACTCAGCGTCCGCTTGAGAATGTCGATGCCTTCACCTTTAGCCCCCATGCCGCAGCCGCTGCCATGGGTGATAGCAACCACGCCGTCGACATTGGGGAAGTCCTTCAAACGTTCGGCAGAGAACGCATGAGCAATGTGTTTACAGACAGTCGCGGAGCAATTGACGCTGGAAATAATGCCGATGTAATTGCGCGTGCCGACCCGACCATCGTCGCGCAGGTAACCTTCAAACGTAACCGGCTCGGGGCTCAGTGCAGTAGGCACATAAGTGTTCTGCACGCTGTGTTCGGTACTGACTGTCGGCATCGCCAGGTTGTGGACATGGACATAGTCGCCGGACTCAACACTTTGCGTGGCCTGGCCAATGGTCTGGCCATACTTGAGCACTTGTTGCCCGGCCGACACGCCGCGCAGGGCAATCTTGTGGCCGGACGGAATTGGCTGCCGGGCGATCAGCTCAATGCCGTCAGCGCTTAGCCGTTGGCCTTCGGCAATGTCGCCACGGGCTACCGCGACATCATCTCCGGGTGACAAAACAAGCAAGGAGGGCTGGTTCATGGTGCGTCCTCTATAGGCGTTTTTCAGCACTCGATGATGGCTTTGACCACGCCCTGTTTCGGGTCGAGCAGTGTGGTGAACGACTCGGCGACATCCTTGAGTGTCAGCCGATGGGTGTTCAGCGCGGCATCTGGAATCAAACCGTTGCGCAAGCATTCCTCCACATAGTGGAAGTCTTCTTTGGTGGCGTTCCGGCTGCCCATCAAGGTGGCTTCACGTTTGTGAAACTCAGGGTCGGAGAAGGTGATGGAGTCCCGTACTACCGAAATCATCACGTAGGTGCCGCCGTGCGCGATGAATTCAAAGCCCCGTTCCATGGCCCGGGCATTGCCGGTGGCGTCGAACACGACGTCGAAAAAATCATCGCCGGTGAGGTCGGCCAGAGCCTGCTTGTCGCCTTCGCCGATTTGCACGGCCGCTTGAATGTTCAGGTGTTGGTTACAGAAGGCCAGACGGTCTTCGCGGGTATCCAGCACAGTGACCTTCGCGCCGCGCAGGCTGGCGAAGATCGCAGCGGCCATCCCGATAGGACCCGTACCGACCACCAGCACCTGCTTGTCCGCCTGCACATTCGAGCGACGTACCGCGTGAGCACCGATCGAGAGAAATTCGATCATCGCGGCCTGATCAAGCGAAACGCCCTCGGCCTTGTGGACGAATGCCTGGGGAATGCTCAGGTATTCGGTAAAAGCCCCATCGCAATGAACGCCCAGCACCTGAATTCGGGTGCAACAGTTGGTTTTGCCTTGGCGGCAAGCGATGCATGTCCCGCAGGAAAGGTACGGCATCACGTAAACCACATCGCCTACGGCCAGCTTGCTGTCGCTGTCGGCGTCTTCGACGACCCCGGAAAACTCATGGCCCATCACTCGTGGGTAATCGAGGTAAGGCTGGTTGCCGGTGAAGATATGCAGGTCGGTGCCGCAGACTCCGACGCGCTTGACGCGGATCAGGACTTCTCCGGCTTGCCTGAGCGGTTTATCGCGTTCGATAGCGGTTAACGAGCCGGGTTCGTTACAGATGACGGTCAGCATGCTGATGCTCCTTGTTGGGGGGAAGGGCACCGAGCGCGCTGCAGGCGGGATATCTACACATCAGGAGGCTCTCTTTGTTGATCTCTTTTTGTTGTAGTCGGGCAGGTGCCCGCTCGGATGATCACGCTTGAAAAACTACACGTCGGGAATTTTATTGGCAAGACCAATATTCGTAATCATGAATTGGACCGACCAATTAAAATCTTTTAATTTGCCTGAGGGCTGCGGGCACTCGCTTGTGCAAACCGTGACCTGACCTTCATTATGCTTCGCGAGTAGTCACTATTTTGTGCGCAGTCAGATCGCTGGAGCGTTAATGAAGATCGTTATTGCACCTGATTCGTTTAAAGACAGCCTGAGTGCGGCCGGTGTTGCCCAGGCCATTGCACTGGGTCTGGCTGAAGTCTTTCCTTGCGCAGAACTTGTTCAATGCCCCATGGCCGATGGCGGTGAGGGCACCGTGGATGCGATCCTCGCAGTGCTCGACGGCGAACGACGTCAAACCGTCGTCAGCGGGCCACTGGGCACTGACGTGACTGCTCATTGGGGATGGTTGCCCAATTCGCGAACCGCAATCATTGAAATGGCTGAAGCCAGTGGTTTGCAGTTGGTGGCGGTGGACCAGCGCAATGCTTGCATCACGTCAACCTACGGGACTGGCCAATTGATTGTCGCAGCCCTTGATGCTGGCGCTGAGAAAGTCGTGTTGACCATCGGCGGCAGTGCAACCAATGACGGCGGGGCGGGCATGCTCACTGCATTGGGCGTGCAGTTTTATGATGAGCACGACTCTCCGTTGGCCCCCGGAGGTCTGGCACTTGCCGGTCTGGCGCGTATCGACCTGAGCGCCATGGACCCTCGTTTGCAGTCCGTCAGCTTCGAAATCGCAGCCGATGTCGATAACCCGCTATGCGGACCACACGGCGCCTCATTCACCTTTGGCCGGCAAAAGGGCGCGAGCCCCGAGCAGATACAGTCGCTGGATCACGCCTTGGCGCGTTATGCCGACCGTTGCGCTGCGGTCCTTGATCGCGATGTGCGAGACGAACCCGGTGCGGGCGCCGCTGGAGGCATGGGCTTTGCCGCGAAAGCGTTCTTGAAAGCGGGCTTCCGTCCAGGCGTTGAAGTCGTAGCCGAGTTGGTCGATCTGGCACAAAAAGTCCAGGGCGCGGATTTGGTGATAACCGGGGAGGGCAGTTGCGACTTCCAGACCTTGCGGGGCAAAACGCCGATTGGTGTTGCTCGGGTTGCCCAAAAGCATGATGTGGCGGTGGTCATCCTCGCTGGTACTTTGGGTGAAGGCTATGAAGCGCTATACGAGCACGGCATTGCCGCCGCATTCTCGGTGGTTTCCGGCCCGATGGCCCTGTCAGAAGCCTGTGAAGATGCACCGCGTTTATTGCAGGAACGGGCGAGGGATGTGGCCCGGGTCTGGCAACTGGGACGAGCAAAACGTTAGTGTCTACCGGGAAGACGGCATTCCAGACGAAGATGATGTTGCGGATGCACTGGCCTCTTCCCGAATAAATTCGGTCCCACCGGCTCTTTGTGAATTCAGATAGTTACGTGTTGTTAGATGAGAGCCGCCGAAGGCAGCGAAAGCGCTCATCCTGAAACATCGCGATCGCAGCCTTCGGCAGTTCCTGCAAAGTAGGTGTTTGCCATACACACGACTGCCATTTGCGCCAGCGTGGTTCATCGGCGGCACTTGATTGGTGCGCAGGCCATTTTGCACAAGAAAAACTGATCGTTGCCGTGTAAAAAACCCGTTTGTCAGCCATAACGTGCCGACAGATCATTTCTTCATTGTTGATTAATGGAGAACATGATGAGTACGACGCAAAACACACAGGCGCTGTCTGACTCCCCACCTGTTGCCTCTTCAGCGCCCGTGGCTTCGGGCAAGAAGATGAGTCGCCTCGCAGCCGCCAGCACCATCGGCACGACACTGGAGTGGTATGACTTCACGGTCTACAACCTGATGGCAGCGCTGGTCTTCAATGCGATCTTCTTCCCGTCGTTTGATCCGTTGACCGGCACCATTCTCGCGTTCTCGACTTACGCTGTCGGCTATATCTCCCGGCCACTGGGTGGCATCGTGTTTGGCCACCTGGGCGATAAACTTGGTCGCCGCTTTGTGCTGGTCACCACGCTGGTATTGATGGGGGTGGCGACCGGGCTGATGGGTTTGTTGCCGACCTACGCTGCGTGGGGCATCTGGAGTCCGATTCTGCTGGTAGCGTTACGATTTGTGCAGGGCGCGGCGATTGGCGGTGAATGGGCGGGCGCGGTTTTGCTCTCCATGGAGCACGGTGCGCAGCATCAGCGCGGTCGTAACGCCTCGTTCACTCAGGTCGGTCCTTCCTGCGGCACATTGCTGGGCACGGGTTTCATCGCGCTGGTTTCCTGGGGGCTGAGTCCTGAAGACTTCCAGTCGTGGGGCTGGCGCATTCCGTTTCTGTCCAGCGTCGCGCTGGTGATCTTCGGTCTTTGGTTGCGTCGCGGTGTTGAGGAAACCCCGGTGTTCAAGGAAATCGAGGCTCACAACGCAACTGCGAAAACGCCGATCAAGGAAGTATTCAGCAATCACTGGCGTCGGCTGTTACTGGCGGGCGGCGCACGGGTGGGTTCGGATGTGCTTTATGCGCTGGTCGTGGTGTTCACCCTGACGTATGTAACTACCGTCTTGCACTTGCCAAGGCCTTTGGCGCTTACCGCGACGATGATCGGCGCGGGGCTAAACGCGATCTGTGTGCCGCTGTTCGGAATTCTCTCGGACAAGATCGGCCGCAAACCGGTTTATATTGGTGGCGCGCTGTGTGCGATGGTCTGGGCGTTTGTGTTCTTCAAACTCATGGATAGCGCTCAGCCGCTGTCGATTTGCATGGCTGTAGTGGTGGGTCTGGTTATTCATGCCGCGATGTATGGTCCGCAAGCTGCGTTCGTCACTGAGCAATTCCCGACTCGGGTGCGTTATGCAGGTTCGTCGCTGGCTTATACGTTGGCAGGGATTATCGGCGGTGGTTTTGCGCCGCTGATTATTGCCTCTTTGTATAAATCCTATGGTTCGACGTTGGCTGTTTCGTTGTACGTGTGCGCAGCGTTGAGTATTACTTTGATCGCGCTGATCTGTGCCAGGGAGACAGCGGGCAAGCCGTTGGAGAAATAGTTTGTAGTGGGATCAGAATAAAAAAGCCCCCGACCTAATGGTACGGGGGCTTTTTTGTGCGCGGTGGTACGCGACAGTCCAACTCAACCCTGTGGGAGCCGGGCTTGCCCGCGATGCATGAGACGCAGCCGGAAGACATACCGCGTTATCGTTTATCGTCGGAATGCCGCCCAGACCAAGCCCCGCTCCCACAGCTCATTTCGTACGGCTGACTTTCACGTCCTTGAACAGAAAGAACACCAACACGGCAGCAAGAATCTCCAGTGCCGCTACGAAGTAGAGGCCCGCCGCAAGGCTGCCGGTCAGTGTGCGCAGCCAGCCAATCATGTAAGGCGCGATGAAGCCTGCGAGGTTACCGATGCAATTGATCAATGCGATGCCACCCGCTGCAGCAGTACCCGCGAGGAAGGCGCCAGGGATTGACCAGAAAACCGGAAACGCCGCCAGAATCCCGGCTGCTGCAATGGTCAGGGCGATCAAGGCCATGGTTGCATTGCCCAGACACAGACCGGTGGCGATCAAGCCCAATCCTGCGAGCAAGGCTGCCATTGAGCAGTGAATGCGACGCTCCGCGGTTTTGTCGGAATGCTGACCGTTCCACAGCATGGCCAGGGTACCCACGATAAAAGGGATTGCTGCCAGCAAACCGATGCTCATGGTGTCGTTTACACCCAGTGACTTGATCACCGAAGGCGTCCAGAAAGCGATGGTGGCGTTCCCCGAAACGATGCAGAAATACACCAGCGTACACAGCCAGACTTTGGGGTTGCGAACCAGCGCTTTCAGGTTGCTGTGTTTTTCCGGCTCTGCATCTTCCTTGGCAATCACCGCGCTGACCATCTGCTGCTCGGCAGGGCTCAGCCACTTGGCATTGACGGGTTTCTCCGGCAGATAGCGCAGCACGGCAAAACCTGCCAGCACCGAAGGAATGCCTTCGATGATAAACAGCCACTGCCAGTTCGCCAGGCTCCCGACGCCCACCATGCGACTCATGATAAAACCGGCAATCGGGCCGCCAACCACGCCGGCAATGGCGAACGAGGTCATGAACATACCGTTGATGCGTGCCCGCTGTGCGGCGGGAAACCAGTAGGTGAGGTACAGCACGACGCCTGGAAAGAACCCGGCCTCGAACACGCCAAGCAGAAACCGCAAAATGTAGAACGACATCGGACTTGAGACATAGGCCATGGCCATTGACGTCAGGCCCCAGAGGATTGTGATCCGGGCCAGCGTGCGACGCGCACCGATCTTTTCCAACAGGAGGTTACTGGGCACCTCGAACAGAAAATAACCGATGAAAAAGATCCCGGCGCCGAGCCCGTAGACCGCTTCGCTGAAGCCCAGATCGTCAAGCATCGCAAGTTTGGCAAAGCCGACGTTTACCCGGTCGATCCAGGCCAGCACGAACAGGAACACCAGAAACGGCAACAGACGCCAGGCGATCTTGCGATAGGTCGCGGCAGTTGCGGCCTGATCAGGCGCGACGTCAGCAGCGCCGCCGGTCAGGGAGGGATTGTGGTTCATGTTGCATCTCCATCGATCAAGAGATGGCAGCCTGAAAGCGGCCGCCATAGCGGTTCGCTCGCGGCAAAGGCCACGAGCGCAACGACAATCACGCTCAGGTTTACGGGTTGCGCAGCAGGGCTTCGACACTGCGGGCGATTTGCAGTACCCGGGCGTCCTGACCCTTCAGACCAGCAATGGACAAGCCCACCGGTAATTCACCAGGCACATGGCAGGGCAGGCTGATTGCGCAGCCGTCCAGGAAATTGATCACGCTGGTGTTGCGCAGAACCAGGCCGTTGGTGGCGAAGAAATGCGCGTCGTCCTGCTCCAGCGGTGCCAACTCTGGCGGGACCACGGCAACGCTCGGCATCAGCCAGGCATCGGCATCGCCCAGTCGTTGGGTGGCGAGGGCAATCATGGTCTGACGCTGGGCGAGCAGATGCAGGTAATCAGCGGCACTCAACGCTTCACCCCGACGAATACGCTGTGCCACGCGTGGATCGTAGTCAGCTGCTTGCTCACCACTCAGCCAGCCCTGATGCAAATACCAGGCTTCTGCAGCCGTCAGGCCACCCGCAGCATTGATCTTTGGCAGCTCGTGCAACTCGGGGAAGTCAAACCAGCGAATCGATGCACCCGCGTCAGTCAGGCGTTGCACGCTGCGCTCGAAAGCGGCTGCGACGGTCGCATCAACATTGTCCATGACAAAGTCCCGCGTCACCGCAAGACGCAGGCCTTTAAGTGAGGCCGGCCGCGTATCAAAAGTTTCGCCTGACAAAACGCTGTCCAGCAGGATGCTGTCGTCGACGTTGGCAGTCAGCGCGCCGATGGAGTCCAGGCTGGTCGCGAGTGGGAATGCGCCTTGGGCAGACACGCGGCTGGCAGTAGGTTTAAAACCAACCAATGCGCAGAACGCTGCCGGAATGCGCAGAGAACCACCTGTGTCCGTACCCAATCCGGCCACCGCCATCCCTTCGGCAACGCTCACCGCTGCGCCAGAACTGGAGCCGCCCGCAATGCGTCCGGTCGCTGCCGGGCTGGTCGGAGAGCCAAAGTGTGGGTTCAGGCCAAGGCCAGAGAAGGCAAACTCACTCATGTTGGTACGGCCCAGCAGGATCGCGCCCGCAGCTTTCAGGCGCGCAACAACAGGCGCATCCATTTCAGCAGGCGCGTTACCGGCCAGCACTTTGGAACCAGCGGCCGTGACCTGTCCCGTCACGTCGAACAGGTCCTTGATCGAAACCGGCAGGCCCGCCAACGGGGAGGGCACATAGCCTGCGGCTCGGGCCAGGTCGCTGGCACGTGCAGCTTGCAAAGCACTTTCAGCATCCACCGACAGGTATGCATTGCCGCCTTCGGCTCGGTGCGCATTGATGCGCTCCAGCGCTGCAGTGACCAAGGCCTCGCTAGTGGTCGCGCCGCTGGCGAGATCCTCGGCAAGCTCTTTGATTGGCTTCATCTGCATCACTCCGCGACTGGCAACGGTTCTACGCTGTAGGCGTGGCGCAGGCTGCGATCAAGCACCGGGTCGAACAATTCCATCTCGAACGCTTCGCCATAACCCAACTCGCCAATGACCGGCTGGGTGCCGCAGAACATCGCGGTGCCTTGTGCGAGGCTGGCACTGTCGTTGAGTTTGGCCAGGAGCGTGTCGGGTGCCAGCAGGCTGGTAACCGGGCCTTCCTGATAAAGGCTGCGAACACCATCGCGGGTGCGCCAGGTGCGCATCACCAGTTGATCCCAGTGGCCTTGGACTTCATCGAAACGCCAGGCTGTGGCGGCAATTGGTTTGTCGCACATTTGCTTGGAAACGGTCACGTTGAAGGCTTCAACCTTGCGGTCGGTGTGGTCAGAACCCAGGCCAACCAGCAAGCCGATGCTGCTTGGGATCAACACAAACTCGGTTTCTCCGGACGAGTCCTTGCCTGGCACCTGAATGCTTTCGTCCGGGTTCAGCAGGCTTGCGGCAACCCGATAGAAACAGGGGATCGTCGTTGGACGACGGACCCCAAGGGCTTCCAGCTCGGCAATATGGTGCTCCACGGCAGCACTGTTACGGCCAGCCCAGCCAGCGATGATCAGGTGATCGATTTCTACGACTACTGCGCCGTGGTTGGCGACCTGGAGAGTTAGCTGAGTCAATGCGGAGTCCTCGTTACGGATAAGAAGAAAGTCAGTGATTTGTGAAGTTACACTGATATATCACAGGATTATCAATACGCAATTGATATGCCAGACACCGTGGGACGAGGTAAAAAACCATTTTTATCAAAGGGTTATATGGATGATAAAAGTCGTGACAGAACGTACGAAATGGCCATGTGTTACCAAAACGCACCACTTTTGGGCGGACGATGCGTTCTGACGGCGCGTTTTCGTTACCGGATTGGGGAGAGGGGAAAGCGACAATCCAGACGATATGAAATACAGTGATATATCAGCAGCGCCCCATGAGGATTTCCGGATTGCTCGATTCAACTGACCTGCCCACCGCCGATCTCGTTGGCAAACCCGCTGCCAAGAGTGGTGCAAGCCTGCGCGAGCTGGCGTATGTACAGATCAAGCAACGCATCATTTCCTGCCAGCTACGTCCCGGTGAAGCCATCAACGAGGCGCAGCTGACCCAGATGCTTGGGCTGGGCCGTACGCCGGTGCATCAGGCGCTGCACCGTCTGGAAATGGAAGGCATGGTGACCATCCTGCCGCGCAAGGGTGTGATGGTTACGCCTATCTCATTGAACGACATTCTCGACATGATCGAAGTGCGCAGAACCAATGAGGAGCTGTGCGTGAAGCTCGCCGTCGAGCGTGCTCAGGAAGATGACTTCATCCACATGCGCGAAATCATCGGGCGCACACAGCCGCTGCTGGAGCGCCGGGATGTGAAGGGTCTGATGGAAGTTGATCTGCAGTTTCACCTGGCCATTTCCGCCGCTGCGCGCAATCGGGTACTGGCTGAACTGCTCCGTACGTTGCATGAAAAGCAGGCGCGCTTCTGGTTCTTGACGTTGTCCGAAATGCACCACAGTGAGCGCATCTACGATGAGCACTTACAGATACTCACCGCGATGGAGAATCGCGACAGCGCGGCCGCCATCAAAGCTATCCATCACCACATCGATGACTTCCGCCGAGCCATCATGCGTACTCTTTAAGAGCGCTCGGCAACCCCTGCCTTTGAAAATTCTGGCGTACAACTTGCGTGTGGATCCTGCTTGCTGACGCTCTTTGCGTAAGTCGATCCACCATTTCTGTACAGGCTGTTACGCATGAACCTGAAGTTTCTGGAAACCTTTGTCTGGGTGGCAAGGCTGAAAAGCTTTCGCCTGACTGCGGAGAAAATGTTCACCACCCAGGCTTCCATCTCCAATCGCATTGCCGCGCTGGAGGATGAGCTCGGCGCCAAATTGTTTTTGCGTGACTCCAAGCGTGTGTCGCTGACGCCTGAAGGTGAGCGCGTGCTCAACTATGCCGAACAGATGATCGACACGATGCATGCGCTCCAGCAGTCCATCAGCGCCACCAGTGATCTCAAGGGCTGTATGCGACTCGGGGTAATGGATACGGTCATCCACACGTGGTTGAGCCCGTTCATATCGACGTTAATGGAGTGTTACCCGGCGGTTGAAATCGAGCTGACTGTCGACACATCACTCAACCTGTGTGACCAATTGCAGAAGGGCTATCTGGACCTGATCGTGCAGACCGACATGGTGCGCAGTGATGCGGTCCGCAACCAGCATCTGGCCGTATTGCCGGTTGAGTGGATTGTGCAAGCCGGGTCCATCTACCAGCGCAGCTACGCGTCTATCGACGAACTGGCTGCCGAACGCATCATCACCTTTTCCCGCAACTCCCGTCCGCATCAGGACATTCTCAATTTGCTGCACGCAGGTGGCGTGGACAGCCCGCGAATCAGTTGCGTCAACTCCGTAGCCGCCATGACCCTGTTGGTGAGCGACGGCTTTGGCATCGGTGCGCTGCCGGCTGCTCTGGTCAGTAAGGAGCTGGCGGAGGGCAAGCTCTTCATTCTGGAAAACGTGACGCGGCCTCAACCGCTGGACATCATCGCCTGCTGGCGCGCCGGGGTGGGTCTGGAATTGACTGAGCAAGTGGTCAGTATTGCTCGCCATGCCCTTGAGCAATATGCCAGGCAGATGGGGCCGGAAATGGTGGTTCTCAGCGTAAGCGGCGCACAGGTTTGAAGTGTCCCCAATTGCAACGCCGAGTCCCCCCAGAACATGTAACAATGCCGCACGTTTAAACCCGGGTGCGTTAAAGGAAACTGCACGGCCGTCCGGGATGGAATCCTTCATAGAAGAACTCAACACATGCAAGTACTGCCCCTATTGGCCACTACAGTCTTACTGACAGCTTCCCTGACAGGCTGCATGTCCAACATGGACGAGGATCGATTACGCAAACCTCTGCACCTCTCCGTGCGCGTAGTCGATGACAACGGCGAACCGCTTGCCAACACGGCGGTAAAAATTCACCAGCTAATACTCGGCGCCGACAGGTTTTTCTGCATAGGCAGCATCGGGGTACCCGGCTATGGTGGAGGGGGTTGTGGGGGAGGCCAGAAAAGAGTCCCCATTTACAAAGGTGAATTTCCCGCCAGCGGTTCACTCGACTTTACCGCCGAGTATTTAACCGGGCTGTATATCGAGATAGCTGAGTCATGCGACAACACTACTCCCGACGCTCGACGCCGGTATTTCAGACGTTCGATGCACACCGGTGAGCTCATGGAAGGCGAGACCATCACGATGGCTCCGCTGGATAAGGAGTATTTGGGATACCACACCCGATATGAACCCTGCACGACCCGCAAGCCTTCCCTTGAAAACTGGGAAGATCACTATTGATGGGCGAGCGCCGCGCGACATTAGCAGTGACTCGTTCAACCTGATACACCGCTAACGCGGCGGTCCTAACCTCCGCGTGCTCCTTCGGGGGCTGCGTTTTGCGCCCATGGTGGAAGTGAACAGACTGGACACTAGCTCGGTGGGTGTTCCAACTGGCGAGCAAGGTCAATGTTCAACTCATATTGTTCTGCGACGTCCACAATTCTGCGGCTGCTTGTCTCCAGCGATCCCTCTTGCGTCCACAAGAAAGGATAAAACGTCATGCATTGATCTGCGCTCATCTTCTCCAGGTCCTCTTGCCATGTCGGCCACTTGAGGTCTTTGTAGAACATGAGCATCTGGTCGCTGAGTGCCCATTCCAGAAAGTCTGTATAGCCAATTTCCAATGGCTCCCATTCCAGAGTGTCCGGTGCCCAGTAATACATTGAGCCAACGTCTTCTCCGAAACGTCCGCCATTGATTGAAAAGAAACCGCCTGCGGCGTCGTCCGCCACCAACAGGTGACCACCTCCGTCGTGCAGATGGGTCCAGTCAAGGATGTTTCTGGACAGTTGCTCGTGTCCGGATCCCAGAAAACGTAGCCAGCCTCCATCAATGAGGATGCCTCCGGTTTCGTAGGCAACCCCGCCTAAAGTTGATCGCGTAGTGACCTGGAGCCCCAGCAATACTCTGGCGTTGTCCTCTGAGGGAGGCAGCAACTGAAAGCTACGTTGCGCATTGCTCAGCAGCTCCTTTAACAAGGGCAGGGCAGGTTCATCGTGTTCGATCAGATCTTCAAGGCGCTTCATATAACCGGTCCTCGGGGAAAGTCTCCTTATGGTACCGGCATGCGCGTCAAAGTTAAGCATTTGATGGGCGCACCTTGCCTCGGGTCAAACATCGGACGTGCAGGAGTGAGCGTGCTCGCGATTGCGTCAGGCCAGACGTTAATTTCTCAATAGGTCTAACGTTATCGCGAGCAAGCTCACTCCTACAAAGTCCAGTTTGCTTCGCGACAGCGTGGTGTCATTGACACAGCGAAACGGATGACCTGTAACTGCCCCGGTTTCAGGGCTCTGCGCAGTCTCGCAGCAAACATAGGACCTGTAAGAGCTGCCGAAGGCTGCGATCGCGGTGTGTCAGGAGAAACGCTTCGCAGCCTTCGGCAGCTCCTGCAGAAGATGCATTTCAATCCAGCTGATAAGAAACTTGCGGCCTCAAACTTGATGGCGGCGCCAGCTCGACGGTGCGGCAGTAATCCATGAACAGCCGGGTAGCGCGGGATGGCTGGTTATTGCGCAGATACGCCATCACCAGGGTCGAGGCAGGCATGTCATCTTCGATATCAAGCTGCGCCAGGAGCTCACCGTCGTAGGTTATGTTGGTGCAAGGCCGCGTGACCAGTACCGAAAAGCCCAGCCCCTGGCCGACCATGCAGCGCACCATTTCAATCGAGGGAGAGCTGTAAGCCACCACGGGCGCATAACCTTTCTCGGTAAAGATATCCATGAAGTAGGTTCTGCTGGGCACGGCATCCAGCAGGATCATGGGCTCCTGGCTCAACTCACGCAGCGTCACCGTTTTCTGTTGAGCAAGGGGATGCCCGGCTGGCAGTAACGCATAGGGTTTGTGTGGGGCGTTCAATGCTTCTTTGTGGATCGTCGCACCCAGTTCCAGATCGTAAAGGAAGGCCAGGTCGAAACGACCGCGATGCAGCCCATGCATCAATTCGTGCTGTTCCCCGTCGCAGAGCTGAATAGTGACGTCGGGATAGAGTTGTTTAAAACCGGCGACGAGCCTGGGCATATACAGCGGCGCTGCTGATTCAAAACAGCCAAGCGCGATAGTACCGGATACATTTTTGCTCTCGGCGCGAGAGTCCTGTTCCAGTTCTTCCGAGAGCCGTAATAACTCTTTAGCTTTCTCGTACACCTTTCCGCCGCCAGACGTCAGGGAAACGCCTTGCGCGTGGTGCCGAACAAACAGTGGCTGATTAAACGCCTCTTCCAGATTTTTAATGGCGACGGAAATAGACGGTTGGGAGATATGCAGTTGTCGTGACGCCTCGGCAATGCTGTCCATTTCAACGGCGGTGACGAAGTACTTGAGCTGTTTCAACGTGAAATGAGTCACTGATTACCTCGTGAGCACACGGCCATGATCGGGGTGGCCTGAATAGCTTTTGCCTATGCTTAGCGAGTAGCGTGCCAGCTGCCGCAATTCTTGTTTATTAGGTTGTTCGACCGATAGCCGATCTTTTTATCAGCCATTAACACGTGCAGACCAAACTAATCCATCACGCTAAACAGCCCGCAGGCTATGGGTTTCGCACCGAAAGCGAGCGAATAGAAGCAGGTTGAACAGTGGTCGCCCTAAAAGCGTGCGGCCCGTTCAACATCTGGCAAATAGTTTCGTCGCCTGACTGAATCCGATATCTCTTCCGCCCGGTCTGCTTAGGATTTTCCTACGCTATGAGCCAAAACTTACTATTGGGTCGTTCGACAAAACTTCGCTCATGATGGCTTCAGAAGGGAGAGCGGGGCAGCGCTCAGTATTCAACTTGCGTTGGATATCACCCGCCACTGTTACTTAGCCGAGCGAGCCAACGATGACGTTTGACTGGAAATACATGTTCAGCCTGTTCAGCGATACCGAGTTCTGGATGGCAACGTGGACCGTCATACAGCTCAGTACATTGACCTGGCTGATCAGCATTGTTCTGGGCTTCGTCGTGGCGCTGGCCAAACAATCTTCCAACCCGCTGATCAACTTGCCTGCCCGAGGCTATATCTGGCTGTTTCGTAGCGTGCCGTTGCTGGTGCTGCTGATATTTGTCTACAACCTGCCACAGGCACTGCCCGCCACATCCGCCGTGTTGGCCAACCCGTTCTGGGCGGGTCTGATTGCCCTGGTGCTGTGTGAAACCGCTTACGTCGCGGAAATTCATCGCGGCGGTCTGTTGTCGATTGCCAAAGGGCAAAGTGAAGCGGCAAGAGCATTGGGGTTGCGCTTTGTCGGTACGCAATGGCGGATTGTGATCCCGCAGGCGCTGCGGGTGGCTTTACCGTCGCTGACCAACGAATACATTTCAATTGTAAAACTCAGCTCGCTGGTGTCGGTGATCTCGCTGACCGAAATCCTGATGGTCGGGCAGCGCCTGTATTCACAGAACTTTCTGGTCATGGAAACCATGGCTGCAGTCGCGTTTTATTACGTGTTGATCGTTACCGTGTTCGACTTTTTGCTCAAGCGGCTGGAGCGATATCTGGATGTCACCCAGCGCAAAGTGGTGCGTGAGCCTGACGCTGAAATGCTCAAACTCGCCACTCAGGAGCGCGCTGTAATAGCCCGTCCTGCCTCCGATTTCACAGGCCCGGCACTTCAGGCCACGAAATTGCACAAGGCTTACAACGACATCGAAGTGCTGGGCGCTGTCAGCCTGCAAATTCATCCTGGCGAAGTGGTGTCTGTAATCGGGCCGTCCGGCTCGGGCAAGACCACTTTGATTCGTCTGCTCAACGGCCTTGAGCAAATCGATAACGGCGATATCAGGATCAACGGCCAGCCGTTCATTCACCTCGTCCGTCAGGGGGCGCAACCGCCGCGCTATGTCGAGCATACGGAGCATCGAATGAACATCGGAATGGTGTTCCAGAGCTTCAATCTGTTCCCGCACTTGACCGTTGTGAGTAACTTGCTGCTGGCGCCGCGTTACCACCGTCTCGCTTCAGCGCAGGAGCTCAAACAGCAGGCGTACGAGCTGCTGCACAAGGTCGGCATGCTAGAGCACGCCTGGAAATATCCGCATCAGTTGTCCGGCGGGCAACAGCAGCGCGTAGCGATTGCTCGTGCGTTGATGATGCGTCCGCAAATCATGCTGTTCGATGAGCCGACATCAGCCCTCGATCCGGAGAAGGTTAACGAGGTGCTACAGGTGATCGAAACACTGGCGAAAGAGGGCATCACCATGGTCATCGTGACCCATGAGATGAACTTCGCCTTCAAGGTCTCTGACCGAATCGTATTCATGGAGAAGGGCCGGGTGGTCTGCGATGACAGCCCGCAGGCACTGCGCGATGGACAGCACCCGCGAGTGGAAGCTTTTCTGAAAGATGTTTCGTTGGCTTGAAACCTTAACGCTTGTTTGCAGGGGAGAAGAACATGATCGAGCAATGGCAGATCGACCAGTTTCACGCGCAGGGTTTTCTGGTCGTGGAGGACGTGCTGGCAGCCGACGAAGTGGCGGCGCTGCAGCACGACTTCGACCAGTGGGTGGAAGACAGCCGCACTCAAAACTGCGCCTGGGGGCAGACGCTGGATGGTCGGCCGCGATTTGATATTGAAGGCGACCATCGCCCGGATCATCCGTCATTGCGCCGCGTGACCTCGCCAACGGAAATCTCAAAGGCTTACCAACAGGCTGCTTTTCAGTCGCGCATGGCAACTATTGCTGCGCAGTTGATCGGCGGCAACGGCACGCGCTTTCATCACAGCAAAATCAACTCAAAATTGCCGCACACCGCCACGCAGGTGAAGTGGCATCAGGATTTTCTGTTTACGCCGCACAGCAACGACGACCTGGTAACCGCCCTGCTGATGGTCAGTGAGGTGACACCCGAAAATGGCCCGCTGAATGTGGCACCGGGCAGCCATAAAGGCGAGCTTTGGTCGCATTGGCAGAACGGGCGTTTCACCGGTGCCGTGGAAGACGCAGTTGTTGAGGCGCACTGCCAGCAACCGGTGGCCTGTTATGGACCGTCGGGTTCGGTGTGCTTCATGCACACCCGCTTGCTGCACGCCTCAAGCCCGAATGAAACCGAGTTCCCGCGTACTTTATTCATCAGCGTATACGCCGCCGAAGATGCGTTGCCCTTCGGGGAAAACCCGCTGCCCAGCGAACACACCGGTTTGATGGTGGCGGGACATGAAAGCGGCCTGGTGCGCAGCACCGCGAACCAGATCCGTCTGCCGCAGAAACCCAAGGGTGCTTCGTTTTTTGTGCAGCAGGCCGGAAACGACATGGCCACTGCCTGAGACCTGAACAGCAATTGCCTGAACCTTACTGACTCCACGAGGAATACTTATGAAGCTATCCCGTCTGTTCGTTCGTCCCGCTGCGATGGTTGTATTAGGCGCTGCGGTTGCCATGGCCTCATCAATGGCCTCGGCTTTCCAGCAGCCAGGCAAGATCATTGCCGGTTCCGACATGACGTTCTATCCGTATGAGTACATGGACAAAAACCAGCCGGCAGGCTTCGACATCGAGTTCCTGGATGGCCTGGCGAAGGTCATGGGGATGAAGGCCGAGAATCTCGATACCCGTTTCCCTAACCTGATCGGTGGGCTGCAAGGCGGCCGGTTTGATATCACCAACTCGTCGATGTACATCACCGCTGAGCGCCTGAAAGTCATCGACATGATTCCTTACCTGAAAAGTGGAGAGTCGATTCTGGCGGTAAAGGGCAGCGCGTATCAGCCAAAGACCCCGGAAGACTTTTGTGGCCACAAGATCGGCTCAATGGCCGCGACTTCCTGGCTACAACAACTGCAGAAACTCTCTACGGATTACTGCGTGAAGAACGGCCTGCCGCCTATCGCGATCAGCGAATACGGGACTGATCCGCAAACGACCCAGGCCATGCTTGCACATGCGGTTGAAGCGCAGATCACTGACGCTGCTGTGGCGCGGGGCGTGGTTGAAAAGCTCGGTAACCGGGTGGTGATTTCATCCGAAACCCTGATCTACCCGGTGCTCAACGGCTTTGGCGTGAAAAAAGGCAACGATGTCGTCCGCAATGCGTTGATCGAAGGGCTCGAGAAGTACAGCAAGACGCAGGAATACAAGGCTTTGCTGGACAAGTACAAGTTCCAGGCACCGACGGCGGATGATATTGCTGCGCTGATGCCCAAGCCCTGATCGCGCGCGATTGCGCATTAAAAATGCCCCTGTGGGAGCGGTGCTTGCCCGCGATAAAGACGACGCGGTCTGATGGATACACTGCGGTGTTCTTATCGTCGGAATGCCGCCCAGACCAAGCACCGCTCCCACATAAAAATCGCATCCATTCAGTGATTCATGTTTTGTTTGATAGGAGCATCCATGGCCCTTAACTTCGAGGAACAGACGCGTCTGGATCTGGCCGCGACCTTTCGCATCATTGCTCATCTGGGCATGCATGAGGCGGTGGCCAACCATTTCAGCGCGGCGATTTCAGCTGACGGAAAGCAGTTCCTGCTGAACCCGAAGTGGAAACATTTCTCGCGCTTGCGTGCCAGTGATCTGCTGTTGCTCGATGCCGATGATCAAGACGCCGCGCACCGACCGGATGTGGATACAACGGCGTGGTCCATCCATGGGCAAATGCACCAGCGTCTGCCTGAAGCTCGGGTGGTTCTGCATCTGCACCCGGTCTACACCACAGCGGTGGCGTGTCTGGCAAAACCGCATATTCCGGCCATTGATCAGAACACGGCGCGCTACTTCAACCGGGTTGCGATAGATGAGCTTTACGGCGGCATGGCTGACACCACTGCTGAAGGGGCTCGGCTGGTCGGGCTCCTGGACGGCAAAAGTCGTCTATTGATGGGTAACCATGGCGTGATGGTGACCGCTCCAACGGTAGGTGAAGCATTCGACGATATCTGGACCCTGGAAAGGTCCTGCCAGATTCTGGTTACGGCCTGGTCCACGGGGCAGCCATTGAAGACGCTGCCGGACGATGTCGCTGAAAAAACAGCACGGGACTGGGAAAAGATCACTGATTTTTCGCAACAGCATTTCGAAGAAATGAAGTGGCTGATGCTTCAGGCGGACCCTTCACTGGCCGACTGATCCGAACACGTTACTGACTGTATACGCGTCTGAAGATGCCGTAGGGCTTGTTGCGCCTGCGCGCTGACATTTTCGTTATTTTTTACTGCGTCAACCCGTCATAAAGGGCGTGTTGAAGGATGCCAGGATGACTGAACACATCACAGAAATTGACACGCTCGTCGTGGGTGCAGGGCAGGCCGGTGTTGCCATGAGTGAACACCTGAGCCGATTGGGCATTGCGCATCTTGTGCTGGAAAAACACCGGGTTGCCGAAGCGTGGCGCAGCGGTCGCTGGGATTCGCTGGTTGCCAATGGTCCGGCCTGGCATGACCGGTTTCCGGGTCTCGAATTCGATATGGACCCGGACGGGTTTGCCGGTAAAGAACAGGTCGCCGACTACTTCGAACGCTACGCGCGTAAATTCAATGCGCCGATCAAGACCGGTGTCGAGGTGAAGCGGGTGACCCGCAATGTCGAGCGAGCAGGCTTTACTGTGGAGACGAGTGCTGGCACCTACGTGGTCAATCACCTGGTGTCTGCGACCGGCCCGTTTCAGAAACCTGTCATTCCATCGATTGCGCCCAGGGATGACGCGTTGCACCAGATCCACTCGGCGCAGTACTTCAACCCTCAGCAATTGCCTGACGGCGCGGTTCTGGTCGTTGGAGCCGGCTCGTCCGGTGTACAGATCGCCGATGAGTTGCAGCGCTCCGGCCGTCAGGTCTACTTGTCGGTCGGTCCTCATGATCGTCCGCCGCGAGCCTACCGTGGACGTGACTTCTGCTGGTGGCTTGGCGTTCTCGGGCTGTGGGACAGCGAGACCATGCAGCCTGGCAAAGAGCACGTGACCATTGCCGTAAGTGGCGCGCGAGGCGGCCATACCGTTGACTTCCGCCGCCTGGCGCAAGCAGGCATGACGCTGGTCGGCCTGACTGAAAGCTTTGCCGATGGCAAGGTACGTTTCCAGAATGACCTCGTCGAAAATCTCGACCGCGGTGACGAGAACTACCTGTCACTACTCGATGCCGCCGATGCGTATGCCCATCGAAATGGTCTGGATTTACCGCTGGAGCCAGCGGCGCGCGAACGTGTGGCGGACGCCGCCTGTATCACTGATCCGTTGCGTGAACTGGACCTGACTGCAGCCGGTGTCCGTTCCATCATCTGGGCCACGGGTTATTCCCAGGACTACAGCTGGTTGCAGGTCGATGCTTTCGACGCCAAGGGCAAGCCAATACATCTGCGTGGGGTGTCCAGAGAGCAAGGTCTGTATTTCGTCGGTCTGCCGTGGCTTTCGCGACGCGGTTCGGCCTTCATCTGGGGTGTGTGGCATGACGCCAAACATGTCGCTGATCAGATCGCCACCCAGCACAAGTACCGGTCGTATGACCAGGGCAAGCGCGCAGCCCCAGCAGTCAGGTTGCGCAACGTTTAAACGTTGATCGTCTTTGATTGGGCGTAACTCGCCCCAGTGTTCACAGGAGATTTACATGGCTACCCCGACCCACACCCGTATTCGCATGTTCAATACCAAAGACACTTACCCGAACCAGAGTCTGGACAACGACCTGTGCCAGGCAGTGCGTGCCGGTAATACCGTTTACGTACGGGGTCAGGTCGGCACCGACTTCGATGGCAACCTGGTCGGCCTAGGTGATCCCGGCGCTCAAGCGCATCAGGCCATGAAGAACGTCAAACAACTGCTGGAGGAGGCGGGCAGCGATTTGTCGCACATCGTCAAGACCACCACCTACATCATCGATCCGCGGTATCGAGAGCCGGTTTATCACGAAGTGGGCAAGTGGCTTAAAGGGGTATTCCCCATTTCCACGGGGCTGGTGGTCTCTGCTCTGGGTCAGCCGCAGTGGCTGATGGAAATCGACGTGATCGCCGTCATTCCCGATTAAGGACTTTCGTCATGACATTTTCCATTGCTGCACGTTGCGCCAAAACAGGCCGGTTGGGTATCGCCATCAGCTCGTCAAGCATTGCCGTGGGTGCACGTTGCCCCTGGCTGCGAGCCGGAGTGGGGGCGGTGTCTTCGCAAAACATCACGCTGCCAGCCCTTGGCCCGCAA
Source organism: Pseudomonas syringae group sp. J309-1 (assembly GCF_032582135.1). Classification (NCBI taxonomy): domain Bacteria; kingdom Pseudomonadati; phylum Pseudomonadota; class Gammaproteobacteria; order Pseudomonadales; family Pseudomonadaceae; genus Pseudomonas; species Pseudomonas syringae group sp. J309-1. Next base: position 66,024 of record NZ_JAWHNU010000003.1, read on the forward strand.
GCACTGGACCTGATAGAGCAGGGCGCGTCACCTGCACAGGCGCTTGAACAGCTGTGGGCGGATCAAACGTTCAGTGAGTACCGGCAGATCACTGCGATTGATCACCTAGGACGCGTCGCGCATTTCAGCGGCAGCAAAACCCTTGGAATTCACAATGCCGTCAGCGGGGAACAGTGCGTCGCGGCCGGCAACATGCTGGCTAACCCTGAAGTGATCAACGCGATGGTCAAGGCTTTTGAGCTGGCTTCAGGGCACCTCGCCGAGCGTTTGCTGCAAGCCATGCATGCAGGTCAGGCGGCGGGCGGAGAAGCCGGGCCTGTGCATTCGGCAGCACTGAAAGTGGTGGCCGATCTGCCTTGGCCGATTGTTGATTTACGAGTGGATTGGGCTGAGCACAACCCGATCAACGTGCTGGATGGCTTGTGGCAAGCCTATCAGCCACAGATGCAGGATTATCTCGACCGTGCGCTAAACCCCGCCGGAGCGCCAGGCTATGGCGTACCGGGAGATGACCGATGAGCGCCAGCCGCGAGCTGTTGGCTCGTCTGGTTGCGTTCGACACGACCAGCCGCGAGTCGAATCTGTCGCTGATCGAATTTGTGCGTGAATACTTAGATGGCCATGGCGTTTCCTGCGAGCTGATTTACAACGCGCAAAAGACCAAGGCCAATCTCTTCGCGACGATCGGCCCGGCTGAAGTGCCCGGCATCGTCCTGTCTGGCCATACGGATGTAGTCCCGGTAGACGGCCAGGCCTGGACTTTTCCGCCGTTTGAGCTGAGTGAAAAGGAGGGGAGGTTATACGGCCGTGGTACTGCCGACATGAAAGGCTACATAGCCTGTGTCATGGCGCTGGTTCCGGAGTTGACCCGGAACACATTGCGTATGCCGGTGCACATTGCGCTTTCCTACGATGAGGAAGTTGGCTGTCTGGGCGTCCGCTCACTGCTGGAAGTGCTGGGTTCAAAGCCGGTTAAACCGTTGCTCTGTGTGATCGGTGAGCCCACGGAGCTGAAACCGGTGCTCGGGCACAAAGGCAAAGTAGCCATGCGTTGTGATGTGCACGGCCTGGCTTGCCATTCGGCTCACGCGCCCAGTGGCGTCAACGCCATTGAGTACGCTGCGCAGTTGATCAACGAGCTGGGAAGGCTCGGGAAAGCGTTGCAGGCCGAAGAACGGCAGGACGCGCGCTTTGATCCGCCGTTCTCGACCGTGCAGATTGGGGTAATCGGCGGTGGCGTAGCGTTAAACATTGTTCCTGAACATTGTCGCTTTGACTTTGAAGTGCGCTCGCTTCCGGTAGAAGACCCGCGCCACGTCATCTCTGCACTGCACGCTTACGCACAAAATGAGTTGCTGCCTGCCATGCGGGCTGTCAGCGGGCAAAGCGACATTCGCCTTACCGAGCTGTCGAGTTACCCGGGACTGGATATCTCGATGCAAAGCCAGGCCGCAGAGTTGATCGCGGAGTTTTGCGGCTCACGATCATTCGGCACGGTGGCTTTTGGCACTGAGGGCGGATTGTTCGATCAGTCAGGGATCCCGGCCGTAGTCTGCGGCCCCGGCAGCATGGCGCAAGGGCACAAACCGGATGAGTTCATCAGCGTCGAGCAACTTGGTGCATGTGACCGGATGCTGGGGCAGGTGTTGGCGTTTGTCAGGGTCCGCTGAAGTAATCGGGCCCAGTACTTCATCTCACAGGCCTTTCATACATTTGCGTACGTCATCATCAATAACGTTCCCGGGTTTTATGCAGTCCTTCAAAGGTTTCGCATCCTGAATACCCTCAAATTCGGCTTTCTCCCGGTTTCGGCACTGCTTGTTCATGGCGATGCCAATCGGTGACGTGCTGCCTTTGTAAGACTCGCACATGGCGGCATTTGCCGTTTTCTGCATCTGTACGACCATGGGCAGCATCACTGGATCGACCGCAAAAGCTGGGAGGCTTGGGCAGATGAATAAAAAAAGCGCGGCTAGGCGTTTCATGATTCTTCCTTGAAGTCAGGTAAATCGGGAAGTGCAGGACCCGTTATGCGTGGCCCTAGGCAGGCGTGTTATTGAAGCCTTATCGGCATTGAGGGGCAGGGCTGCAGTCTTTTTGATGGACACTGAAGCTGTATGGCACACATGGACCTGTAGGAGCGCACGAACACCGCGAGGCTGCGAAAGTGGTGTATCAGGCAGAGCGCCATCGCGCCATCGCGGTGCTCGTCAGCTCCTGCAGAAAAGCATCCCAAGAAAGCGCAGATATCAGTGGGTAGGGCTAAGAGGCTGAGCAAGCGCGGATGCCCGTCGTTCGCTGATGCGCTCTACGGTCTGCATGTGTTCCGTACCCCACACGCATAGCGCACCCAGCGCTGTCGCCAGGGATTGTCCGAAAGGTGTCAGGGAATACTCGACCTTTGGCGGTATTTCCTGAAAGTCCATGCGCGAAACGATCTCATCGCGCTCCAGTTCCTTGAGTTGCTGGATCAATACCTTGTCGGTCACACCGCCAATCGCACGTTTCAGTTCGCCATACCGGTGAACATTGCGCGTCAGGTTATAGAGAATCAGTGGCTTCCATTTGCCGCCAAGCACCGTCAGCGCTGCTTCGAGCCCACATTTAAAGGTGTTGTCTGCCATGATCGGGCCGCTCCGTCCTTTGCTCAAGGATGCTGACTAAAAGGTACTTACTAAAAGGTGCATACTATTCAAGTTGATAGCGCGGATCTACAGTTGTGCCTCATATTTCGAGGACACCAACATGAGCAGGCTCAACGGAAAGATCGCAGTCATCACTGGCGGAAATAGCGGCATCGGCCTGGCCAGCGCCATACGCTTTGCGGCAGAGGGTGCGCAGGTCATCATCGTCGGTCGTCGGCAAGAGCAATTGAACGCCGCATTGCAACAGATTGGGCATGACGCGATAGCGATCCAGGCTGACATTTCGAGTCTGGACGACCTGGACCGCGTTTACGCCGAGGTCAAAGCCACCAAAGGCCGGATTGACGTGCTGTTCGCAAACGCCGGGCTGGGCGATTTCCAGCCGCTCGGGGCGATCACCGAAGAATCCTTCGATCGCACTTTTGGCATTAACGTCAAAGGGACGCTGTTCACTGTGCAGAAGGCGCTGCCACTGATGAGCACAGGCGGTTCGGTCATCCTCACCGGTTCGACAACAGGGACCATGGGCACACCGGCATTCAGCGTTTACAGCGCGACCAAAGCTGCGCTACGTAATTTCGCCAGAAGCTGGGCGCTGGACCTGAAAGGTACGGGCATTCGCGTCAACGTCATTTCGCCGGGGCCGATTTCCACCCCAGGGCTCGACCTGGCCCTTGCACCCACTGGCCAGGCAGAGGCCATTGTTGACGGCATGGTTGCCCAGTTGCCAGTGGGCCGTATCGGGCAGCCCGAAGACGTTGCGGCAGCGGCCTTGTTCCTGGCGTCGGACGAAAGCAGCTTCATGACGGGAAGCGAGATGTTTGTTGATGGTGGATTTGCACAGGTTTGAGGTGAAGAGGAGGGCAGTCGAATCTGGCTGGATGTTGGCTTTGCGAGTCAATGCGGCGCTGACTGACGATCCAGGGTTTTTGTGTCAACCAGCCAGATAATTCCCCGTGCGCAGGGTGCTTTTCGAGTCTCGCTGTATGCGCGATGTACCGATGGTCATGCACTCGATAAAAAAATACATTTCTGAATGTTTCGGATTGACATCGAGGTGCCACCCTCGATATAAAGCAGATGTTGTACGACGACAGACGAATGTCGTCGGCCAAAGCTAAAAATAAAAACAGAGTGTCGTCCATCATGAATCCAGATCGCTTGAATATCTCGCTGATTGCCGTCGTTGCCGGCTCAGGTTTTAGTGCGCACCTGCAGGCGCAATCAAGCCCGTCGCTGCTCAACTTTCCGAACACCCGATAACTCCAGCTTTACATTCGACTCCAGCCATCGGGCGTGGAGGGCGTACACCTGCGCTCTCGAAATGTTGTCGAGAGAACCATCCGCATAATCCAATAATAAAGTGATGCTATGAACGTTAATGAAGCGGTCCACGTGCAAAGCGTTAGCCACGCCATAGGCAAATATCGGTGGACGATCTGTGCACTGCTGTTCTTTGCGACCACGGTCAATTACCTGGATCGGCAGGTACTTAGCCTGTTGGCTCCAAGCCTCTCAACCCAATTCGGCTGGAGCAATACGGACTACGCCAACATCGCCTCGGTCTTTCAGTTCGTCTATGCGATTTCCATGCTTTTCGCGGGTCGTTTCGTCGACAAGATCGGCACCAAGGCTGCCTTCATGGTCGCCATTGGGGTGTGGTCAACGGGTGCAGTCATGCATGCCTTTGCAGTACCGCTGGGAGAGGGAATCGCCTCAATATCCAGTGCGCTAGGCTTCGCAGTTATTCCGGTATCCATCGCAGGGTTCATGCTGGCACGCGCGGTACTGGCAATCGGCGAGTCGGGTAACTTCCCTATTGCGATCAAGGCCACAGCTGAATACTTCCCGAAAAAAGAGCGCTCCTTCGCAACGGGGATTTTCAACTCGGGTGCCAATGTGGGCGCAATTCTGGCACCGATTTCTGTTCCGCTGATCGCTGCTGCCTGGGGCTGGGAATCAGCATTCATCGTGATTGGGATGCTGGGTTTCATCTGGCTCGGCGCTTGGATTTTCCTATATGAAAAGCCGGAGAAGCAGGCTCGGCTGACGCCTGAAGAGTTGGCGTATATCCGCGCCGATGAGACTGTATCGGTAAACGCTGCCGACGCCTCGGTCGCAGGAGGCAAAAAAGTATCGTGGTTCAAGTTGCTGACCTACCGCCAGACCTGGGCATTTGCGTTCGGCAAGTTCATGACTGATGGCGTGTGGTGGTTCTTCCTGTTCTGGTTGCCGACTTATCTGGGCGCACAGTACGGCATGAAGGGCCAGGCAATCGTATTGCCGCTGGCGGTGCTCTACAGCATGACCATGGTGGGCAGTATTGGAGGAGGGTGGTTCCCAAGCTATTTCATGTCCCGCGGCGACAAACCGTACGACGGCCGCATGAAAGCCATGTTCGTGATCGCGCTTTTCCCGTTGCTCGTGTTACTCGCTCAGCCGCTCGGCTATATCAGCTTCTGGATACCTGTGTTGCTCATCGGTATCGGGGCATCGGCGCATCAGGCCTGGTCGTGCAACATCTTCACCACGGTATCCGACATGTTCCCTCAGAAATCCATTGCGTCGGTGGTCGGTATCGGTGGCATGGCGGGCGGATTAGGCGGCGTCGTCATGACCAAGATCGGTGGATGGGTTTTTGATTACTACAAAACCATCAACGATATCCACACCGGCTACATGATCATGTTTTCCATCTGTGCGCTTGCATACCTGGTGGCGTGGTGCGTGATGAAGGCATTGGTGCCGCGACATAAGGAAATTACGGATCTGTAAGCAGCGCGCAGGAGAAATTTACAATTTGGCGAGCTTCGGCTCAGCCCTTGATTAATGCCTAAAGCATCAGTGCGCCTGCCTTGCCCTCAAGGCGCACTGATGGGCGGTAACCCGCTTCTGTCAGCATCAATAACGTCGACTGACGATTCGAGTTAAATCTTCCTCTTTGACAGCCATGTCTGTTTCTCCTGAATAACGCCCAACGTATGCACCTCCTTGGAGCAATGCGCTGCTTAGTGGTGCATTCTATTAGCGTATACGCTTTATTAGGGAGGTATTTTGTCAAAATCGGGGGCGGTTTTAGCAAAGTGCGAGCCATGTTGTTTATTCAGATTTACGGCCATTTAACTCGTATATACGCAGGTATAGTCGGGCTCATAAAATTTCAGGAAATATTCCATCAGGGTCTTCCCATCGAAAATAAATAGTGCATACACTGTAATTGAATTCCGAATTCGCGTTTGTAGATCGTCCGCCGAGTGTCTCCAGTGGCAGCGCTATCGCTGGTGCGCTCTGATAACTAACGCCCAAAAACGGTCACTTACATGAAAAAATCTATCTCCGGAACAGCTGCGGTCGTTGTCGCTTCTTGCTGCATAAGCGCCTGCAGCAACAGCACTACGACTGCGCCACACGTCAACCAGCCCGCACTCAAAACTGTTTCCAGTCCGCTGCTACATAAAGACGGCCAGACCTTCAAAGACCTTGATCACAATGGTCAGCTGGACGCTTATGAAGACTGGCGCCTGACACCCGAAGCACGCACCAGGGACCTGGTAAAACGCATGACTGTGGAAGAAAAGATCGGTCTGATGATGCACAGCACCGCTCCCTACGTAGCGACAGGTACCGACGCCGGTTACAACCTTGCAAAGCTGTCACCCCTGATTGCTGACAAGCACATCAACCATTTCATCTCGCGTCTCAGCATCACCCCGGTGGAGATGGTCAACAGCTACAACCAGTTGCAGGGCCTGGCAGAGAAAACCCGCCTTGGAATTCCCATCAGCTTCAGCACCGATCCGCGCAATCACTTCCAGTACACCCTGGGCGCGAGCGTAAGCTCCGGTAGCTTTTCCCAGTGGCCAGAGACGCTAGGGCTAGCTGCGACAGGCGACGAAAAACTGGTGCAACGATTCGGCGACATTGCACGTCAGGAATACCGTGCCATGGGCATTCAGATTGCGCTGTCGCCACAGGCAGACCTGGCCACGGAGCCACGCTGGTCACGTATCAACGGCACCTTTGGTGAGGACGTCGACCTGGTCAGCAAGATGACCGCGGCTTACATCGTCGGCTTCCAGCACGGAACCCAGGGGTTGCAATCGGATGGCGTCGCGGCAACCGTCAAGCACTGGGCTGGTTATGGCGCGGCAAACAAAGGCTTTGATGCAATGAACGCCTATGGCCGAGATCTGGCCTACAGCGCTGAGGACTTCAAGACGCAATTGAGCCCGTTCAAGGCGGCATTTGCTGTCAACGCTGCCGAGATTATTCCTACCTACGGCGTGCCGCCTGACGGGGTTGACGTCAATGGCAAGCCTTTGGAGCGTGTCGGGGCAAGTTTCAGCAAGCAAATGCTCACCGAGTTGCTGCGTAACGAATACGGTTTCAAAGGCATCATCCTCACCGATTGGCTGATCACCAACAGCTGCACAGACGAATGCCTGACCGGGAGTAAGCCAGGTGAAGATCCAAACAAGGCATATCCCAAATACGGAATGCCATGGGGCGTTGAGGGGCTGACTGAAAAACAACGTTTCGTCAAGGCGGTGGACGCGGGTGTTGACCAGTTTGGCGGCACATTCAATACCGAGCCTCTCATTGAGGCAGTGAAGGAGGGCGCTCTTACCCTGGCCCGGATAGACGAGTCAGTAACGCGATTGCTACTGCAGAAATTCCAGCTGGGCCTGTTCGAAACGCCTTATGCGGACGCCGCAGAAGCCGAGCGTATTGTTGGCAATCCGCAATTCAAGGAAGAAGGGCTAGAGGCACAACGTCGTTCGTTGGTCATGCTGCAGAACAAGCAAAACGTGCTTCCGCTCAAGCCTGGCGCCAAGGTCTATCTGGTCGGAGTTTCAAGCAAGCAGGCCCAACAACACGGCTTGACCGTGGTATCCGCTCCGGAAGACGCCGATGTGGCGCTGGTACGCATGAGCGCGCCGTACGAGACCCATGCGACCTATGCGTTTGGATCGGGGTTGCACGAAGGCGATCTGGACTTCAAACAGGATAACGCCGAGTACAAAGAGTTGTTGAAGATCAGTGCGAAAGTGCCGGTCATCACGACAGTTTACCTGGACCGACCAGCCATCCTGAGTAACGTCGCAAAAGCCAGCCAGGCGCTCGTTGCAAACTTTGGAGTGAGCGACCAAGCACTGCTTGATGTATTGACCGGCAAGCACTCGCCAGAAGGCAGGCTGCCATTCGAGTTACCGTCGTCAATGGCATCTGTCGAGGCACAGCAATCAGGCAAGGCCGCCGACAGCAAATTACCTTTGTATCCTGTGCATTTCGGTTTGAAGTATTAAGCAGTTGCGCTGTGACAATGTGGGCTGTGTTCGTGTGAGGGAAAACCGGCTGACGGTCTATGGCTTCTGGTGCGAAGCTGTGGGCCATAAGCCGGTTGATTCGCGGATATGGCAATTAATTTATGCTGCGGTTGTCTGTAACCTACAGCATTTAATAGCCAAAAAGGTCGGGGATTGCCAGGATGCCAATTTATCTAGCTGCTGAAAATGAACTCAAAGTCGGCCAGGCTCTGGTGCTGGAGGCTCCCGCAGCAGATGGCTCTTTCGTCGTGGTTTTTGAAGATGATGGTGACACAGGTTATTTCTATGCACTGGATACTTCGGCTGTCGATAACCCGATTCGCGATGCGATGCATATATACAACGTCGCTGATGTTTCTGACCGCGACAAGCCATCGGTTGTCAAAATCGGCTGGTCGATCGATCACAGCAAGGCGGTACTCCTGATTAATGATTATCCCCATGCAGTGTTTGATTTCGCTGCCAGGCAGGGATACTGCAGATCAGGCTTTCCACCGCAGACGGGCAATGACTGGTCCGAGAGCGGGCATGAATGGGATGAGAGCGTCCTTGATCTGTTTGCTTAAGAAAATCTCACTTAGCCAGGCAGTCGGCTTGTAGGGCAGGGTGCGGGCTATCTCGCGCCCGCATTACCCGCGCTTATCTCACGAAAAATCGGCCGAAAGCTCTTGGCCAGGGTTTCGTAATCGGTTCCAGGGGACAGTGGGTTTGCGGCTGTGTATTGATTTCAATAGACCTTTTCGGGAGGCCCGAAATGCATCTGTTGCCTGACAGACAGTTGCTCAACAGCTTGTCAGCAAACAGTACAGCGCGATGTTTTGTGAGTTATACGTAAGTGCTTGATCTTGATTGACTTATGGCAATGGCACGTTTGCTGCTCCGGTGAAGAAAGTCGATCCCGGATGCAATGACGTTCGGGGTTTCCAACCGAGGAGTTCTCCATGAGTCAGCAGCCCATCAAATTTGCTTACTGGGTGCCCAATGTCAGCGGCGGCCTTGTCGTCAGCAAAATCGAACAGCGCACCAACTGGACCATTGATTACAACCGTAAACTGGCGCAAATTGCCGAGCAATCCGGTTTCGAGTACGCCTTGACCCAGATCCGCTTCACTGCAGGTTACGGTGCCGAGTTCCAGCATGAGTCAGTCGCTTTCAGCCATGCGCTGCTGGCTGCCACTGAAAAGCTGAAGGTCATTGCAGCGATCTTGCCAGGGCCGTGGAATCCTGTGCTGGCCGCCAAGCAACTGGCGACCATCGATCAGCTCACGGCCGGTCGGGTGGCAGTTAACATTGTCAGCGGCTGGTTCAAGGGTGAGTTCACGGCTATCGGCGAGCACTGGCTGGAGCACGACGAGCGCTATCGCCGCTCCGAGGAATTCATTCGCGCCCTCAAGGGCATCTGGACCACTGACAACTTCACCTTCAGGGGCGATTTCTATCGCTTTCATGATTACAACCTCAAGCCCAAGCCTATCCAGCAGCCTCATCCGGAAATCTTTCAGGGCGGCAGTTCACGCGCCGCGCGGGACATGGCGGCGCGGGTCTCCGATTGGTATTTCACCAACGGTAATACCGTGGAAGGAATCAGGGCTCAGGTCGATGACATTCGTGCCAAGGCTGCGCAAAACGGGCATTCAGTGAAGGTCGGAGTCAACGCTTTCATCATCGCGCGTAACAGCGAAGAAGACGCGCGAGCGGTATTGGCCGAGATTATCGACAAGGCCGACCCGGAAGCGGTCAATGCGTTTGGTGATGCAGCCAGACAAGCCGGCAAGGCCAGCCCCGAAGGTGAGGGTAACTGGGCCAAATCGACCTTTCAGGACCTCGTGCAATACAACGACGGTTTCAAGACCAACCTGATCGGTACGCCGCAGCAGATTGCCGAGCGCATCGTGGAGTTGAAGTCAGTGGGTGTGGATTTGGTGCTGTCGGCATTCCTGCATTTCCAGGAGGAAGTCTCTTACTTCGGCGAGCGCGTGTTGCCGTTGGTCCGCGAACTGGAAGCTTCCAGGCAGGAACAGGGTGCAAGCGTCCCCGCATGAAGCTGCCGGCTGCCGTGGACTTTGAGATTTACGGCAGCTGTTGGTGGCGCCACAGATGTTCACGTTTTGCGATCTCTATCCAGGTAGCTCCAACGGGTGTTGTCATGATCTGAGCTAGAAGCTTCGCGCTTGCGGCTCGGTCACGTTTCCTTTGAGCTTTATCAAAGCTCCAGATAATCAGTGCGATTTCTCCGTCAACTGGTGAGACAAGTTTGTCGGGCGGCATTCAAGCATGCAGTGGCAAGCATCGCCAAGCTGAAAGCAGGAGTGTGACGGTCAGGTAAAAGGCGGACACTCAGTAAGCCATTGATATAAATGAAAATACATAATAATTCAGTTAAATCACGGAAAAAAATGATGCGTTAATCATTTTTTTCCGTGGTTTAACTGATGGTCTTGGTGCTAGCCTTTTTGAGATTAATGAACCCATTCTAACCGTGCAGTTTTATTGCATTGACCACATGCCCCTCGTCTTCATACTGATGCGCTGCACTATACGCCCCTTGATTTGCTATTCACTCTTGCCGGACAGACGCGTGTCTGATGACAGAGCTGCGACGTTGGTAAAGTCGAGAATCTCGAATTGCTATGTGGTTGTGGAGGATTCGCAAACATTTTTAGTCGAAACTAGCAATCCCATACTACTTTATCATTGGTAGAAAAAAAGACAGATGAGGGAGCAAAACTTGCAATTGCACTATTGCGTTACTGGCACCCACTAAACTCCAGTAGAGTCACTCTCGCAAGCACTTCATAGCTATAATTATTAGCTAGGCAGGGGAGATAACTATTTTTGGTTTCATAACGCTAAAGCTTTATTGTTTTAAAATTTTCTGAGTGCCTGACAACCTTGAGTCCATGAAGATAAATTTCATCGTGATTCGCGCAGCAAAAAATCAACAAAGAATCTTTTAGCGAAAACAACCAGCGGATTGTGGATGACAGTTACCCTGATAACCTTGGTGCCGTCCGTCGGGAAAGCGATGTCAATGTCACTGACGATAGCGCTAACTATCTGATTCTTATGCATAAAGAAATATCTTTTTATAAAAATTTATATGGCGCACGTAGCAGGGGGCTTGATTTTCAATTAGCAGCTAACAAACTATGGAGAAAGCTTGTGAACCGAGATTGATAACTATGCGTCATGTAGAGCTGAAAAAAAATCTGCTAGTTGTTGCGCGCGGAGAGCCAGCTAGGATAACCGAGATTCTGCTTGATGCTAAAATCGAAGTGCAGTTGACTGACTCACACAGAAAATTGATCGTCGACGTTGAGGAAATTAAGTTTCTTCCGATCCCAGTAACGGACACTAGCAGCATAGGTCACTTTGAACTTGAGGAAATGGCTGATAGCGATGATATCAAGTTAGAGGATTTACTGAAGGCAAAGGAGCAACATATAGTTATTCAGCGTTTTCTCAACGGTGAAATAAAGCTTCATTCCGCTCTGAAACTTCTAGGCATCAAGAAAACTGCTTTTTATAAAGCTAGAGGTAAATTCGACGAGGCTCTTGGCCCAATCGCACTATTGCCTAACAAACGAGGGAGGAGGGGCGGAGACACGCAAATTTCTGCTGGTGCAGAGGAGATTATTTCTAATGCAATAAAAAAAATTTACAAAGGCCCTGGTACATCATACGCCAAAGTCTGGAGCGAGGTCAGTGCTCAATGTACAAAACTCAATATGACGCCACCTTCCGCGAACTCGGTTCGGTATAGGCTAAAAGAGTTAGGTGAAAAGAAACTATTCAATTTGAAGTATGGCGCTGAGGCTGCGCAGCAAAAATACGGGGCCAAGCCTGGTAAAGTTAATTTGTCTCGCCCTTTACAACGGGTACAGATGGACCATACGCGTGTGGACTGTTTTTTATGTGATGATGACGACCGCCTGCCGCTGTCTCGCCCATGGGTAACTTTAATCGTCGATGTCCATACTCGTGTGATTCTAGGATTTTACGTGGCTTTTCATGGGCCTTCCACGTTATCAGTTGCATGTGCAATTACACACGCGGTAATGCCAAAAAATTCATATTTGAAAGCTTTGGAATGTGAATACATTCCTTATCCGTTCTTTGGCGTACCAGAATTATTGCACATGGATAACGCTAGAGAGTTTAGAACAATAAAATTACAGAAGGCTTGTGCCCTGCATGGAATTACCACTGAGTGGAGACCTATGGGGAGGAAGCATTGGGGAGGACACATTGAGCGCTTAATAGGCACAATGATGACAAGTAACGTGCACTTCTTGCCTGGCACAACAATGTCTAATCCTAAGGAGCGTGGAAATTATGACAGCGAGAAAAAAGCTGCGTTTACGATCAAGGAATTTATAAAATGGTTCGCTGGCCAAGTCGGAATATATAATCACAGCGAACATTCTGCGCTTAGATGTTCACCAGCAGAGGCATGGAGAAAGGGGTTTACAGACTCTAAAGGAATATTAACTTATCCTCCTGTTATTTCTGATGCGTTTAAGTTTCGATTGGATTTTATGCCAGAGCAACTCCGCAGCATTCGCCCGATTGGAGTGATGCTAAATAGGTGTGCTTATTGGTCTCCCGAGCTAAAGGTTCATGTGGGGATGAAAAATGTAGTAATCAAATTTGACCCCTACTCGATGTATACAATATGGGCAAAAATAAACGGAGAGTACATTGAATTGCATCGCTCTGATTTGACTGCGGATGATTTTTCATATGAAGAACATGTTATTGCCAATGCAGGTCATCATAGTAGAAAAGCGAAAGGCATGAATAGCTCTGTAATGGAAATTAGAGAGAACAATGAAGGTTTGGTAACCGAAAGTATTAAAAAAACTAAGCAGGCCAAGAAAAAACGTGAAGCCAAAAAAGCTTATTTTAGTCATACGTCCAGTCAGCTCTTAGGCGAAAAAGCAAGCCCTGCCGATAGAACAAATACAAGCAATATTGACTTTACAACTATTCCCGAAATTTACCACAGCGAGGAATTTTAATATGGATGTTCCATCTGAATTGATTGGCAGTGCAAAAAACGATGATGCTAAAAGCCGGATTGCGGCTATCCACAAAGATATCTGGATTGACTGTCCTATTTCTCGTGAACCGCTTGATGCTGTTATTAACATCTTGGATGTGCCAATTCGAACGACTGCGCCTTGTATCTTGGTCTATGGAGAGGGGGGGAGCGGAAAGACAACAATAGTGAAACAGCTCCAAAAAAGAAACCAGAAGCTTGGTACACCCTACGTATTTCTTACACTGGTAGAAAACCTTAGCAATCTAAAACTCAAATCATTAATTCTGGACGCAATGGGTTTGCCAACAAGGATATCATCTGGTAAGGATACACTTCCTAAAGAAATCGGACATTACCTTCGCACAAAAGGTATTAAGGCGATTATTATCGATGAGTTTAATGAGGCTCTTTTAGTACCAAAAAACGAGCAGTTGAAAAATCTTTCTCTCTTTAAGGGGCTGTCAGGAGATCCATATAACCTTTCTGTAATTGCGTTTGGAACTAAGCTAGCACGAAATGCTCTTCAATATGATGAACAACTGGCACGGCGTTATTATTTTCATGAGTTAACTCCTTGGTCGCTCGATGGCGATTTCAGAAACTTTTTGGCAACACTTGAGAAGGCTGTTGGGTTAAAAAAGAGTTCTGGAATACACCAAGAAGAGATGCTGCGGCTGATCCATAAACTTTCAGACGGGGTGATGAATAATGTGGTTAACCTTGTAAGGTTTTCAGCAATTTATGCGATTACCTCTGGTGAAGAGCGGATTACTAAAGAGCTTATTGAGTTTGTAGCGAAAAAACCATGGGGTTATAAGGCGTAGTGGTGTCCAAAAGATGAAATTTCCCGGGCTGATTCGGCCGCTGTATGATGAAACCTATCATTCGTGGTTATTTCGCTGCGCTATACAGCCGAGTGTCTGTTTGATATCGGAACGTGAAATTTATACATGGGTTGCCGAAGATTTTAGAAATAGTATCCACCAGTATTCTTCATTGGGTGTGGAGTTCGATTTTAATGAGTCTCCAGGGACAGAGATCGCTAGCCGTTTGGGGTTTAATAAAAAATATTTAATTACCTTTTTCGGTCATCGTTCAAATTTTTTACTTTCCCCAAGTTATCGAGTCGCTTATTGCCATCTATGTATTGCATCAGATGTTCGTGGCAAGAAATTCCCTGCTTGGAGAAAATCTTGGTGCTATATAACAGATACCTATTGCGTGCGGCATCACTGCCTTTTAAGCCACATTGACGAGTTCAAAACAGTCGATAAGCAGTGGGGCGCCTTTGTTACAGGTAATGTCGGAGATTATATTCAGGGTCGGAGGTCAAGCTATTACCGTCACCAGCATGGACTTGCCCCGAGTAAGGCACGAGCCTGGTTGACACTTCGGGTACAAAAGTGGGTTCATAATTTGTACTTGGAATCACGCTCTATTTTGTTTGGGAAAAAAAATAGCATGACGCATAATTCAATGATAAATGCCGTATATTTTATGTTGCGCATGCTTTTATCTCCTAAAACTGACCGAGCACCAGCAGGAGTTGCGAGAGACATTTTCACCAATGTTTGCCCAGTTACGGTACATAAACCACTACTCCTTCCCGAGAGGTTACGGTATGGAGCTGTCCATAGCGTACCATACGAAAGAATGTGCGCAATGCTCTTGATTGGTGTGATCTTCAGGGTTTTCACTAACGCGGAACTGATCTTGTTGAATAATACTTTAGAAAAAGATGATTTTAGTATTCCAAATGTAACTCGTGACCTTGGAGTTCTTTGTGCGGCGCATGTGAATCCCGATGAACACAAAGACCTAAAGAAGCTGATTCGCGCTATGGGAGGGGCGTCGTGCTTTCACAAAGACTTTTTGAACGGTCTAATTCATACATAAGGGGTATTTTTGAATCATTATCGTGACGTTATTAGGATGAGAAGTCCGTCTGAGCTAATCTGTCCCCAAGAGTTGCTTGGTTTTGAAGTATTGGCTTAAATCTGAAAGGAGCAATTTAACCTCTGGCACACTGATTAATTAACGTCCCGTACCAGAGGACGCCAATCATAATTATTTTTATTCGTTACCACTTGAATGCCTTTTTAATTAAGCAGGCATGAAGCACCCTATGTTATTGGCATGATATAGGACCTCTCTAAGAGGTTGCGGAAGACTTTCACTTATCTGCTTTCGCTTCATCGATAACTTTGTCCACGTTGTCAGCAGCTTCTTCGGTCATACAACCCCCTAAATCCCAAAGCTGCATTGAGCGTAAGTCTTCCTCAATCTGGGCTACCAGATCAGCAGGATCAATCTGCTCGCAGATCTGGTAAGTCAAGAGAAGGAGTGATAGAGGATGCAAGCCTAGCTGACGAGCAATTTCATCAATTTTACCAAGTGTGGGTTGCTTTGCGCCCCGCTCAAGCGCACTGATGTACGTTCTGCCGCTTACGTGGGCAGCCAGCTCCATGATGGAAAGGTCCCGATTGATTCGAACGGTCCTGAGAGCTTTACCCAATGCCGTTGAGAGCCCATCTTTTGAAGATGTCATTGTGAATGTCGACCGCCAAAAGCAAGCATAGGGCCAGATATCGGAAAATGTTGCGACACCCTATAGGGTGTTTTACTATTGTTTTTACCGATTTCATGTTGTATTGTGTCTGCTCCTTACATATGGATTCTGAAATTCTGCTCAGAAACGATGATAGTTTTTGCTATATTAACTCAACGAATTTTAGTTTTTACCGCTTACGACTCGTTGCCGTAGACTTTTCTACACGCTCGCGCTCCTGCTCGCCACCTGAACTATGTCAATGTTATTGTCATGATGGAGAAAGTTAATGGATAAAGTAATTGAGAGAGCACTGCTGTCTAAATTCCCTGAAATTTTCGAGATCACCGATACTGTCCCTGATGACTTTCTGTGGGGCATTCATTGCGGAGACGGTTGGGCTCCTTTGATTTCTATCATGTGCCAGCAACTTCAGTTGCACGTTGAAACAACAGGTGGGCCACAAATCGTTGCCAAGCAGATTAAGCACAAAATGGGAATTCTCAGGTGCGTATTTGCCGATACCGATGACTACAGCAACGGTGTGATCGACACCGCTGTGGGGATGTCGTTTGTGACCTGCGAAATGTGCGGGAATAAGGGGGTGCTGGCCCGTGGATCGAAAGGCTGGATCCGTGTGCTGTGTGACCAGTGCCGCCTCGCTGATCCTGGCTGATCAGGCATCAATATGGTGCGCACCATCCTATTCCAGCCTCTTGTAAATGAGGATCAATGTCGTGTTTCAAACGCACTCCAAATCGGCCCATTGTGCTGATGAATCTGGCGCCGGTTTTTACGACCACATCTCCTATCCGTTGGACATGTATTGCTTTTACGCGAGGGCGTGTTACGTCGGGCCGAGGCTCACGGATTTCCCGACGCCCCGTATCATGATTACGTCGAGCCTTCCGCTGCTAGATCGTGTATTAAGCGGTAAGGAGAAGGGCATATCAATTCATACAATCCAAGTCTTGTTTCCTACAGATACCTGCTCCCCATCACAGGGGGACTACGACATTGGACGCGTGATGCGAGTGACGCGTCTTAAGGCTTCCGGGCGGGGCAAGCCGAGATATCTAGTCGAAAGCACGTCGGGAGTGATACTGGAAGGCGATGTAAACGGTCTGTGGGCTACCTACGAGAGAACAGTCCTGTTCGATTGCTACCCAAGGTCGTTACCTGGCGAAGATGAGAAGTATAAAGATTGGGGAACAACTGCTGACGTTCGAACAGACATTTTCCTCCGTGTTATCGATCTGTTCACGCTCGATGAGATAACAACCAAGCAATGGTGGGATCGTAGCCATTCTGGGCTGGGGGATAAGATGCCACGCGAACTTGAGACGCTAGCTGAATACCAGAAGCTGAGTGAACTGGTCGGCGAGCTTGAAAGCACCTTGAAGGGGTGAGGGAGGAAAACTGATATGACCGATATCTCGACGCTCATTATGGCAAATCACCCTGATCTGCTGGAAAAACTGGAACGGCACCTCGCTTTCGAATACAAGTTGAATGATGGCTCCACTCCTTGGTGGGTACTTAGGTCGCTCATCTCATCTCCGCGTTTAGCTGATGTCTATGTGAGTGGATTTGATCCAGATGGATACGCTGAAGTGGGTGATACCTTCCTTGATAAGCATACGATGCTTGCAGATCGCCCCCAACGGACATATGGCGTCAGTCTTGAGCGCTGGTCCCAAATTTCGACATCTGCGAAAGTCATTGAATCTTTCCCTTTCCGTGATAGGACCGTCACCCGGTTACAGCTCTGGCCCTTCGATCCTGTGGGGCTTAGTCATGAAGCGATGAAGATTGCAGTCTCCGTTTCATACACTGCGCTAGAGCTGATAAGGGAGCCCAGAATTGTTGGTGCCATCAATGACTTGCTATCAGCCTACAATTTCCAAGCAGACCCGCATGAACGTTAGCGTGGTCAGGTGCTACTAGAGTTCGACAGTCTTTGAGGTCAATCTTATTTGCAGCACATAATGAGATCGGTACCTCAATCGAATCACTGCCAAAACCTTTGAGTTGAAGCATTGTGCATATTTTGCACATTGCTTTCTAAGGCTCCTTTTGGCTGGTTCTAGGTCATACGGTTACCAGTGAGTTCTTGTCCTCAGCACCCTCGTGGCTACTAGGTTCAATTCCTTGGCTAGTCGGAGCCATTCCTTGCTGTCGAGAAGACGATGCCCGCCGTCGATTTCCGGGTTGAGAATCTCAATGAGGCGAACGACACGGGCTACGCACAAGTCGAAATGCCCGGCTAGGAGCCATTGACGTGGCGAGCCACACCACTGAGACGCTTGAGGAAGTCGCCAATACCCTGAGAAAGGCACTCCAGTTCGTCGATGCCGACAGGCTCTATCCATGCACTAGCTGCGGCATGGCACCTTTGCCACGTCGAGTCGCCAGCGGCAAGCTGCACGCGTTGAGTGCTGGTGCAGAAATCGTACGTAGAAAACTCTCGAGCGAGCGCTGAGCTACATTCGCAAATGGCGTACGTAGGTTGAGTGGGCGATCAGGTCGATTTTGATCGACGGGCCGCTTTCAAAATTGAAGAAGGCTGAAGTCAGCCAGATTATCGGGCCGCTTCAGGCTCGGGAGCTGCTTTTGATCCTACTCCCCCTGTTTATGCTTGTGAGGTTTCAGTTTTGGATGATCCTTTTGCTTTTCAGGCGTGACTCTCTGCCTCTTGTCCGGGGTGCCATCCTCGTTCGTTCTCTTAGGGCCAGGTTTAATGCTCATCGTCGATTTCCTTTATCGCTTGGGTTGTTAAATCCTGCTTTGTAGATATCCCGGCCCCTTATAGCTGTCAATAGGAGGAGGGCGAAGATCGCGTAGTCAAAGTATAGGCATTCCGGAAGTCAATAGCCGACTTGGTCATGACTTGTAAGCCACGGACTCAGGGCTTAATCGAGCCGCTTGAATCGCTCCCGAGCTTTTGAGTATGTACGTGACGTATCCATTCAGCCGCCTGCTGCCATCCATCACAGGCAGCAGGCGTCCCAAAGCGAACGCCGAAGCTGGCTATCTACTAGCGGGCGTCTTTGCATGTGCGTATTGTTTGATCGCCGCTAACTTCCCTGGAAACCACGCGGAACCACGCAATAAGGACAATGCACATGAATGTTGGAATGGATCATGCGATTGAGGCCGCAGAAAGCGAGTATTTGTGTGCCCGCGTCGAGAGCTTGTCTCGGATAAGCGGGAACCCTTTTGGTGCTCGTGTGTTTTTTAACGACGCTTTTCCATGCTTTCGAGTGAAGGCATCATCCAGTCCGATGCTCAATCGTATCTACGGCGATAGCTCCGACAAACCCGAGGCACTAGTGAGCTTGCTCCTGGATTCAACGGAGTATTCGACCGTAACGCCTCTGATCGGCAAGGCCTCTAGTTTTGAGCAATACGCTTTTGTGGGAGAGAGGCGACTGGAGCGTCTGAGGGGATGGACGCACCTGCAACTCGCTTGCTCCATCGAGGACGTGGTCTTGAACCACCACTCATTCGAAATCGAAGAGGCCACGTCACAAACGCTTCCGGAGTTCGCAGCCGTACATGCAAGTGGATTTCATACCAAGCCGGAACATCTTCAGTTGAGCCAAGCTTCGTTCGCTGGGCTGATCTCAAATGAACGTCTGAAAATTTACGTCCTCAAGGCTGATGGAAAGATCGTTGCAGGAGCGTTGATGTACTTTGCCTGCAACGGGGTTGCCTACCTTGGTACGGCTGCCACGCGAAAAAATGCAAGAGGCCAAGGCTACCATGGAGCCCTGATATCTCATCGGATAGAGCAAGCAAAGAAGCGCGGCAGCCTTTTTATTGCCGCAACCGCGCTTCCCAGCTCGCAAAGTCGCCGAAATTTGCAGCGTGCAGGGCTATCGATATCCCACGCTCAAGCCCTATATCGCCTAGCAGATAGCTAAAACATGGCTCCGTAGTAGCGTTTGCTTTTGGTCGGTAACCAAGCATTTGGCGTTTGATTGACTATAAACAATTCCCAACCGTCAATTACTCATGGACTATAGGTGTATTTGTCGGCCTCTTCATAAGGCCAGCGCTCGTAGCTCCAGGAGCCCATGAATGAACGTCAAGATTGAAGCGTTGATCGCACGCAAGATCGGCTTCGCCTCCCACCAGAACGCCGTCCCGCTTGTACGTGAACTGAGTCTCTGGAACCAAGAAGAAACAAACTTTGAAAACCTGACCCTGACATTGAGCACGGACCCAGACTTTGTCGAAAGCAGGACCTGGCATATCGACCGCATTCACGCGGGTGATCGCCTCAACATCTCTGAGCGCGACATCAAGCTCAATGCTGGTTACCTGTCCGGATTGACTGAAAGCCTGAGCGCCGATGTTGTCATGCGCCTTTCCCAAGGCGACAATTTACTTGTCGAACACCGCTTTCCTACTGAACTTTTGGCACGCACTGAATGGGGCGGTTTGAGCGCCATGCCGGAGTTGCTGGCTGCTTTCTGCATGCCCAATGATCCGGCTATAGATCGAGTTCTCAAAGCGGCCTCTCAAGTCTTGCGACGTGCAGGGAAGAAAGACGGCATTGATGGCTATGAGAGCAAGTCGCGCACACGTACTTGGGAGCTTGCCTCGGCCATCTGGTCTGGAGTGTGCAGCTTCCAACTGAGCTATGCATTGCCGCCAGCTAGCTTTGAGCAACAGGGCCAGAAGGTTAGGCCTCCGAGCGTGGTTCTGGAGAATGGCATTGCAACATGTCTGGATACCGCATTGCTCTTCGCAGCGGCTTTGGAGCAGGCTGGACTCAACGCCCTGCTTATCATGACCAAAGGACATGCTTTTGCAGGAGTTTGGTTGCAACCACAAGAGTTTTCCCAGCTGTTGACAGATGAAGCGTCGGCGGTACGTAAGCGTCTAGATTTGAAAGAAATGGTGGTCTTCGAGACCACCCTTGCTACCCAAACGCCTGCGCCTAGCTTTTCCCAAGCCGTTGCGGCTGCGGAGCGGCAACTCGATGATGAGCAGTTCATCATGGCCATTGATCTGCATCGCGCCCGGATGCAGAAGATTCGCCCGATGGCATTGGTGTCGGCAGTGAATACATCCGCAGCGACCGATGATGCACGACCGGCCGTTGAAGGGTTGGAGGAAGCTCCGGCCCTTCCAGGCTTCGATGTTGAGATAAATGACGGTAATGAAGGTCCGGCTGGCAAACTCACGCTGTGGCAACGTAAGCTCCTTGATCTGACCACGCGTAACCGTCTGCTGCATCTCCCGGACAGTGCCAAAGGCGTGCGTCTTCTCTGCCCGGATCCAGCGGCGCTTGAAGACCTCCTCTCCAGTGGCGGTCGCATTCGGGTAATGCCAGTACCTGACCTGAAGAGCAGTGGCCGTGATGTGGCCCTGTATGAGCAGCAGAATAATGAAAGCCTGGTCGACGAAGTGGCTCGTCAGGCACTCGCACGCGGTGAAGTGCTCGCCAGTCTGGAGAAGGTCAAACTCGAAGCGACGCTGATTGATCTGTTCCGCAAAGCGCGCAGTGATTTGGAGGAGGGTGGCGCGAATACTCTTTTCCTGGCTATCGGTTTTCTTAAATGGAAAAAATCCGCAGAAGACCCGAAGACGTATTCAGCTCCGTTGATTTTGCTTCCGGTAAAACTCGAACGCAAAAGCGCCTTGTCCGGGGTAACGTTGAGCCTGCTCGACGAGGAGCCGCGTTTCAACCTGACACTGCTTGAGTTGCTCCGCCATGATTTTGAACTCGTGATTCCCGGCTTGGATGGCGAACTACCGAGTGATGAAAGCGGCATTGATGTGACTGGCATCTGGAACATGGTACGGCGAGCGGTGCGCGATGTCCCAGGATTCGAGGTTAGCACTGAGCTTGTTCTGGGCACATTCTCGTTTGCCAAATATCTGATGTGGAAAGACCTCAACGCCAACGCAGCGCTGCTGCTGCAAAGCCCATTGGTTAAGCATCTTTTGGAGCCAAACGCGGCAGGTGAGGGCTTCTCCGGCTCAGACGATTTTCCTAAACCTGAGCGTCTCGATTCCACAGTAACACCGGCACAGCTCTTTGCCCCATTACCGGCTGACTCTTCACAGCTATCAGCCGTTGTGGCATCCGCTAGTAATCATAGCTTTGTAATGGATGGACCTCCCGGAACCGGTAAGTCGCAGACCATTGCCAACATGATTGCCCATAACCTAGCGCTGGGCCGTCGCGTGTTGTTCGTGGCTGAGAAGCGTGCCGCCCTCGACGTGGTTTATCGTCGTCTGGCCGAGAAGGGGCTGGGCGAATTCTGTCTGGAGCTGCACTCAAGCAAGGCTTCGAAAGTTGAAGTGCTTAAGCAGCTGGATCGTGCGTGGGACGTGAGCGACGCATTGAGTGCTGAAGAGTGGGAGCGTGAAGCCGCTAGATTGCAAACGCTGCGCTCACGTCTCAACCAACTGGTCGAAGTTCTTCATCGCCGTTGGGGAAATGGCCTTACCCTGCACCAGTCGATAGGCCGTGTTGTTCGTGACCATGGCCTTCAGACGCCAAGGTTATCCTGGCCTGCAAACACCGAACATGACGCGGCTGAGTACGGCCAGCTCCTCGACTTATCCCGTCGACTTGGCCTCAATGGGACTGCTGCGCGAGACCTGTCAGGCAAGTTCGGCGCTCTGGCGCAGACCCAATGGTCGAACGCCTGGCAGGCGCAGATCGCCAGTGCTTCTCGTGAGTTACCGCAGGCGCTTGATGCGTTGAACGCCGCCAGCGAAAGACTGGTTGGCTTGACGCACCTGTCGTTGCCTATCGCTGAAGTGATGCAGGTCCAGCAGCTCAGCGATTTGGTAGCTCTGGTTGTGAAATCTTATGGCCAGAACCTTTCATTCGCTTTCGCCCCCGACGCTGTCACACGTATCGAATCAGCCCGTCGCGCTTGTCAGTTGATCGAGAGCTATCGGGAGCTTGAAGAAAGCCTATCTTTGGATTACGCCGATGAAGCTTGCCGCCGCATTCCGTTCGAACAGATGCGCAGTGAGTGGAGAGAGGCTGAGAGTAAGTTCTGGTTCCTGGCGACATTCGCTAAGAAAAAGGCGGCGAAGAAATTGGCCTCTTTAGGTGGCGCAGCGGGCCTTCCTGATATGGTTGCCGATCTCGCCATTTTCGAGCGCCTGCATTCACAGCTAATGGAGCTGGACGCGTTGTCGAGTGACATGCAGTCAATTCCTGGCTGGCAAGGACTGGGGAGCGATACCTCCCGCACACTGCACGCCGTCATACTGGCCGAGAATCTGCGCGCGCTGCTGAGCGGCCTGGCTGAATCGCCCGACCACTTGGTTGCATTGCGCGGCGCAGTCGCGCGTCTAGTCATCGATGCGAACGACATGTTGGCGCCGGGTGGGCAGATCGGTGCTGCGCTAACAACTTTGCAACAGACCTTGTCCCGATATGACGATGCAGTCCGGTTGTTTACTGGATTAGCTGCATCGCCCCCTGGCACGCATCCTAGCGTTACCGCATTACGTACTACTTCACTGTCCATCCAGCAGCAGGAAGAGCAGCTCAAGGCCTGGTGCGATTGGTGTCGAGTGCGGGAGCAGGCTACCGAGGTGGGTTTGTCCAGCCTTGCTCAGGCGTTAGAAGCGGGAAGCTTGTTGCCAACGGCAACTGAGGACACCTTCGTCACCGCCTATGCGTATTGGTTTGCCACTCAGGGCATCGACAGCGAACCGCTGCTGAGAAACTTTGTCGCAGCCGAACACATGAGTGATATTGGCTCTTTTGCTCGATTGGACGATGAGCTGGCAAAACTTACGGTGCGTTACATCCGGGCAAGACTCTGTGGTCTGATCCCGTCAAAGAATGACATTCCCAAGAGCAGTGGCTTCGCAATTCTCAAGCATGAATTGCAGAAGTCTCGTCGGCACAAACCCGTCCGGCAGTTGGCCATTGAAATGGGGGATGCACTGAATCGCCTGGCGCCGTGCATGCTCATGAGCCCGCTATCGATTGCGCAGTTCTTGCCTGCCGATCAGCCCCCATTCGACCTGGTCATCTTCGACGAGGCATCTCAAATTGCTCCATGGGACGCAATCGGTTCGATTGCTCGCGGCAAGCAAGTGGTGATAGCTGGTGACCCGCGTCAAATGCCACCGACAAACTTCTTCAGCCGTGGGCCCAATGCCGGTGACGACGATACGGCCGAAGACATGGAGAGCATCCTGGACGAATGCCTGGGGGCAGGGGTGCCAAGCCACAGTCTGAGCTGGCACTACCGCAGTCGCCATGAAAGCCTGATCGCGTTCTCGAATCACCGTTACTACGACAGCAATTTGATCACCTTTCCTGCGGCAGAGACCCGTGCAAGCGCTGTTGAGTGGCGCAGAGTCGAGGGTGTATACGCAAAAGGTAAGGGCCGCTACAACCAGGCGGAAGCTGAAGCGATTGTCAGCGAGACCGTCAAGCGTCTTACCGATCCTGCGTTCATTGCAGCTGGCCATTCAATCGGGATAATCACGCTCAACTCTGATCAACAAAAACTAATCAACGATCTGTTGGACGCAGCCCGCAAACAGTACCCACAGATCGAGCCGTTCTTCCAAGACACCCAGACTGAACCGGTAGTGGTGAAGAACCTGGAAACGGTCCAGGGCGATGAGCGCGACCTAATCATGCTAGGGATCGGTTATGGCCCCACCGAGGCGGGCGCGCCGGTCATGTCCATGAACTTCGGGCCTCTCAACAAAGATGGTGGATGGCGCAGGCTGAACGTCGCGATCACCCGATCTAGGCGGGAGATGTTGGTATTCACATCGTTCGACCCGTCGATGATCGATTTGAATCGGACCAACGCTCGCGCCGTTCGCGATTTAAAGCACTTCATTGAGTTTGCGCAGCGCGGTCCAAAAGCCTTGGCCGAGGCTATACAAGGCTCTGTAGGTGGCTACGACTCGCCGTTCGAGGAAGCCGTCGCCCAAGGGTTGCGGCGTCTCGGTTGGCAGGTTATCCCTCAAATCGGCGTATCGCGC
This sequence comes from Pseudomonas syringae group sp. J309-1, assembly GCF_032582135.1. Lineage (NCBI taxonomy): Bacteria > Pseudomonadati > Pseudomonadota > Gammaproteobacteria > Pseudomonadales > Pseudomonadaceae > Pseudomonas > Pseudomonas syringae group sp. J309-1. The sequence goes on from NZ_JAWHNU010000003.1 coordinate 90,582, forward strand.
TTCCGCATCGACCTGGGCATTGTTCACCCTGATCGCCCGGGCGACTACTTGGCGGGTGTTGAATGTGACGGTGCTACGTACCACAGCGCTGCCACCGCGCGGGACCGCGATAAGGTCCGGGGTGCAATCCTCAAGGGCCTGGGCTGGAACCTGGTACGGCTGTGGTCAACAGAATGGTGGGTCAACAAAGAAGGGGCGTTGCAGAAGCTGCACGCTGCTCTAAACGATCTTCTCGATCAATCACGGAACGAGTTTACTGCGTGTCAAGTAGCCGACGAGCCGTCGGTAGCTCCCTTCGTGATCGACTTCACGACCGATATCGTTGTTAACGACCTGTTACCCGAAGCTCTTTTGGCATCCGAGAGTGAATTGCCAGCGGAGATTGGTGAAGTTCGCATCGCACGAGCCCATAGCGTTCAATCAATATCTCTGGGGCAGAAGAGAGAGTATCGCGTTGCGGACCTTTCGCCCCTTTCGTCGATGATCCAGGCCGACCAGTTTCACATGCCCGAGTACACCCCTGTGCTACGTCAGATCGTCGAAGAGGTGCTGCGCCAAGAAGCGCCAATTCTAGATGCACTTCTGGTCCAGCGGGTTGCTCGTGCACATGGCTTCCTGCGATCAGGACGACTCATTCGGGACCGCGTGCTGGAGTTGGCCGAACAGCATCATTACGTTCAGAAAGCAGGGTTTGAAGAGGTATTCATCTGGCACGCAGAAAGCGATGTGATGGAGTGGTCTACATACCGCGTTCCGGCTTCAGCCAATGACACGCGCTCTATTGAAGAGATCGCAGCAGAGGAGCTACGTATCGCAGCAAGCATCATTGATGCGACTGATACTGCACTGGAAGTGGCACGGTTGCTCGGTGTCAAACGGCTTACAGGCGCAGCTCGTCAACGGATAGAGCGGATTCTCGGCGGCTAGAAGAGCTTGATCGATGTGGCAATTCAAGACACTCAATAGGATTGGCTTAGGAATAGACTTTGAATTGTATCCTGAGAGGCATATTCCAGCGGTTCAGTAATTTTGGCTGCTGGGTACGCCTAGCTTATGGCGTGATGGGGCACCTATGCAGTAAGTTTTCGCCGCGCCTCTAATTCGTCACGCCATTTTTTAAGGGATTCGATGTCTACCCTTAGCTCCGCCTCCTCCGGTGGCTGAACCGGCGTCACTTTTTCTGATTCTGGAGAACCAATCCAGATTAAATAATTCAATTGAAGCGACTCAATGACTGCCCATATCAGCCCTATGATCGACCGCGCGAGACGACTGTCGCTCTGTCATCCAACTCAACGTGCTCCGTTCGACCATCAACAATGGCAAGACGCCTACAAGACTTATACCGATGGAAGCCTTTCCGATAGATCTATCTGCGAGGGGGCGGGGTGGCTAGCCAATCATTTCGGAAGGGTATTCGCAACGCGAGACCATTTTAAGTTAAGAGCCGGTGACGAGATATCTGCGAAAGAATTGATTCACATGCATCTGGCTTTAGCAAACCTGTCATACGTTCTCTTGGCGAATAAGCATCACCGGGATCTGCCGCCCGAATCAGTCCCAACCCTGGAGACGTTGCTCGATTACAAAACGAATCTCACTGTAGGAAGCGTTGAGCTGAAACCTAACCAGGTTTCTATGTTTAACCTTGATAGCGCCTGTTCCCCGCTGCATGAAATATTTAAATCTGACTTCAATATTGATTCATTGCTATACGAGGGCACGGCAGAATCTGTTTCTGTAGATCGCTACGACTTTATCGCTGGGGAAATTCGATGCGCCCAGTTGTATTATAATGGTTTGAATATATGGCAACAGCTGCTTTACGGAGACGCTATTTTCGCCTATGACGGTAGGACCAAAAAAATAGTCGTCGCGCAGCTTAGCCAAATGAATCGCATGCGGGCGATTTCGGATCGTCGGCGTGAGCATCATCAAGTTAGCACGGCTTTTGAAATGTCGCGCGTGATCAACAATACCGAGATACGGTTCGACTCTGTTTACCCAGATCACGTCTTAACGTTGGATGATCAATCTGGATTTGTAGAATGCTCTGTCTCGAAATGCGACGAAGAATCACTCCGGTTCATCCGGTATAAATGGGTTGAGCAGCATCTGGCCGTCGAGCCGCACTTGCTCGCCATGCTTGAAATTCAGTCGGCGCCCGATGGCGATGCTGCCTCTTATTCTGTAAGAGACGTACTGAAGATTTGGGGCCACCTAGCATTCTTAGCCATGCAGATCTTCAACCGCAGCGATGATGCCAATCCCCAGGAGTGGGATCAGTTGGCAGCCTATTGCACGTGGTTTGACCGTGAAAACCTGGTTGCCGCCCTTGCCCGGATGGCGGGTGTACGGAGCGAAGCGGTCAGTGCGATTTTTGACTTGCTGACATATCGCGGGGCAGATCGCCAAGATGACTTGTGGGCCAAACCGATTGTAGAAATAGAGGGAGCTGTGGCATTCGCCATTCCTGCGCTGCTGACTGCGAGCATGCGGCGGAACGTAGACATTTGGACTCAGACCGTAGATCCGAATTCGAGCCTCAGGGGTAAGCACTTCGAAAAGCATCTACAGAAGGTTATGGAAGAGTGCCGGTCATTCAATCCTATCATCGGCAACAGCCTTAAGTGGACCGATTCGTTAATGCTCAAGTACAAAGGAGCGAACAAGGAAGAGGTCGACCTAACGTTTAACTTCGGCAATGTCGTCGTGGTCGCAGAAGCCCGCAGTCGCAGAATGCCAATCACGCCGCTTGACTACCACAACGCGCTCCACGAGAAGAAAAGTGGCATTTTGGCGAAAGCAGCGCAGGCTGAGAGAAAAGCCGCATATGTGCGCAAGCATCTTGCTGAGTTTTGTGCTCAACACTACCCGCACCTCACCGACTCTCTGAGCGAGGTGAAGGTTTATGCATTAGTCCTGGTCAACGACCAGTTCCATGCTGGCTTCCCAAGTAGCAAAACACCAGTCTTGGACGAAGCGCTCCTGAAGCATTTCTTGAAGGACGGACAGGCTCGATTTTGGGCTTCGCCTCATGATGAATCTGACTTCCGTTATGGAGTCGTGTTCTATGAGAGCTTGGCTGAGGCAGAGTCGGCATTTCCTGAATACGTTTTACGTCCGACCATAGTCGAAGCGCATGACCTGTCAGTAAAGGAAATCAGCACCACCTTCGATGCATTAGGGGATGGAGAACCTCCGATTCAGTGGCTGAGCCATGAGATTCAAGAACCTGATGCGGGACGACAGTTGGAGGTTCTGAAGAAGCTGAGCGTAGGCCGTCTGACTGTGAAGTATTGATCAGACGGCTTGACTGGTGCCTTTACTTTGGGGAGCCCTCCAGTTGGAGGCTCTCAACCCAAAGCTAGCCGAGCGTCATGCAAGGCTAGTCTAGTAGGGGGCTGTACCGACAAATGGGTATTGGGATTCCGGGCCTGGGTTGACGACTTTCGCCTGTGAACCACACTGTGTTTATGAACGCTCCTTGTCGGAGTGGGCTAAGAACCAAAGGACACATTGTGGAAGGTGAAATTGTTCAAGCCGCCCCAACCATCGCGGGGGCAATTGCCAAGGCTCTGGCTGCGTATCCGTTAGTACTCCCGATTGTTGGTGCTGGGTGTGTGATCGAAGTCGTATATCTGGCTACGCGCCCAGGCGCCTGCGTTAGTTTTCTTTGGTGAAGGCTTCTGGTTCTTGTAGATGACAGTCGCTCCAAAAGACAGGAACGCACGCTTGGAACCATCCAAAACTCTGCAACCTTTGCCACAGCGGGGGGGGCGCAAAGCCTTGGAGTACCGCCTGGCGCAACTCATGCCTGCACACCCTTGAACGCTTCAGTTTGCTCCAGAGCAGCCGCACGTCTGTCACCTTGGTCTATAAGGACGTCAAGCGCGTTCAATAGAGCTTGGGCATCGTCCTGTCTTAAAGGAAAATTCCAATCGGCCTGACGCTGTATAACCCCGGCCAGCCGAGCGGGGAGTGAGGTTCCGATCCATCTTTCTTCTGCGTTGTCGATGCAGCGGAGCGCCGCTGTTGCCTGTTGGCCGAAATAGGAAACCGGGAATGCGGCACCGGCCCGAATACACAATTCGAGATACCTTCCCATCACGTAGCTCGACCATCCGACGTGCCGGACCAACCGATCTATGATCGGCATCACTGTCGCAATTTGAGACCAGTCGCCATTGGCAAATCGACACGCACCAGGCGCTTGTTTTTCAACATTTACGAATAAAAGTGCGTTGATCAATTCTGGCATTCCATGGCCATTTACCTGACCTGGTTGCCAGCTTCCAGGATCAAAGATGTTGTCGTTTATCACGCGAGATACGCAGTCATCAAGTAGTGAAATAGCGTTTTCCGGTATCTGCTTGTTGTCACAGATATGCCTACGGACGGCCATGTCCGCGAAGCGTGCGATGATTGCTAACGAATTGTCGTCGTTCCTCATGAACGGCTTGAGTAACTTGTCGCGTGCCTGATCTAGCGCGAAGAAGGGCGCGGTCCTTGCGAGTAAATCTCCGAGTGCGCGATTCCATTCAAACAGGTCTGAATCCCTGTCGCGCCTTCTGTGGTCGGTCTGCCACGGTGGCGTAATCCTTTCAGAGGTCCAGGTCACTAACTCGAATATCAGCGGCTCTAACAGTGGGCGGTACACGCTCGATGTCATCCACGCCTCAACCGGCATTTTCGATAGTAGAGTCGACGCGGTTTTAGGCTCGAAAAATATGCTCGGTTGTTGCCAGAGATCTTCAGGATCACGCGCGCGTCGTTTCGCGTCTGTCTGGGTCCACGCCGGTGGTAGCGTGGGCATAGGGCTGAGAGTCTGCTTTTTAAACGTCTTGATCGCAGTGGCTAGATGTCCACGCCGGGCTTTGTGATCAGATGAATAGTCCCACTGATGCTTGTGGAATTTTCCTTCATGCATGACGGAGAGATTTACTGATAAGCAGCCTGCACACCAACGTAGATGTTCGTCCCTGTCCATGAAAAGGGCATCCAGAGCCAATTCGCTCACGCTGTCGAGCGGATGCAAGACGAGGTTGAGCAGGCGCTCTGCGCTATCTGCTCGTGGTGAGTCGGATCGCCGGTCGTGATGCAGTGAAATTATCAGGCGAGTTGCGGGATGCCACGGGATTTTGGAGCCGGGGTGCGTGCCTTCAGCAGGCTTCATGGCTTCGATCTTGGACATCACTTCCCAGGCCCATTTGTAGTGGTCGTCATTGGTTTTGCAAAACCGAATGACACAAGCCGCCACGTTAGCGATGACGCACTGCGGCGACATCGACCCCTCCAACGTCGCAAAGGCATGTTTGACGTCGAGGCTCTTCGCGTAGGCAGCCGCCTGGCTGATGGTAAATTCTTTACCGACCGCGTTGGCTTCCAGCGATTTGGTGGCCCAAGAGACAACACTCATATCTCGGAGCATTGCGGAGCTTTCCTCCAACTTTTGCTGCTCAGCTTTGGAGAGGAGGGGCTCTGGAGGTTGGTAGGTAACGGCTACAACCGTTTCACTGTGCGGTGTATGTTTATAGTTTTGAGCGTCACCTAGGCCAGACCAACGTTTGGCAGCCGTTAGCAGGTCAGCCCTGCACGCCTCATTGGTTTGTTGCTCTTCAAATTGGTATGGCAAATTCTCTTGGAATAATTCCAAGGCTGCTTTGAAACGGCTACTGAGCTGATCATCGTTGCTCAGCGCGAAACGCATGGCGAGCTGACGGACTTCGCGCTTCCAACACAAACGTTGGTCCAAGAAACGCTTTGCTTCAGCTTTCATACCGGTCAAGCCGGGAGGGCCCCCAAAGCCGAGGATGTCAATATCGAGGGTGGGGTGGTGCACCAGTCGTGCAATATCGTGCTCCCACAGTCGCTGTGTTGTAGCCACTGCAAACGTTGTGTCTGTGACCTCCCAGGTTTCGAGGGCGAGTAAAAGCGCGAGCCCAAGTACCGCGTAGCAATCGTTCCCTTCAACAAGATCTCTAATGACTGCGCTCGCTGTACGACCTTTCTCGATCTCCTTGAAGGCCCAATAACTGAGGGCCAAAAAGGCGCACTCCAGCGGGGTGGAGGTCAACTGACCCATCCCCCAGCTATACACGCGCCAATCTCCCCAAAAGTCCTGATCGCCCCAAGGGAATCGGACTGTGACGGGCAGTGGAGTGCCCAGGGTGCCCCGGTTGATTATGTGAGTCTGCTTCCAACCTTTTGTGGCGTGGTTGGCGAGGTTGCGTACCAAACGCAAGGCGACGGCGGGGCGGTGTTCGAAAAGGCTCTTAAACGGCTCGTGGAGAGCGGAGGTAGGGTAGTAGAAATGGTGGTGGGCATCGATTCCGATGTCGTCCAGGCTGTACCGGTTGGACCCAATTGGAAGGAATGCATGTTGGAGTGCCGCTACCTGCTGTTGAGTCCGCTCATGCTCAGGGATAGCACGGATTCTCGCGAGCCGCTCTGCTTGCTTTTGCCGTTCTGCCTCGGATCTTCTTCGTTTGTCGTCAGGCAACTCGTTCAGCAATTCTGCCTCTGCCAAGTCAGCGACTAGATCGGCGTCCACTTCACACATGACAGCAGAGAAGGCAACCAGGTCAGAATAGGCGCGCCTCCGCATTTCTTTGCTGGCTATGTTGCGTTTAAACAGCTCTTTCGAAAATTCCGGATAGCTGCGCGCAGATCGCAGTAAAAGGGTGCGAAGTGACGTTCCGAGGCGTGAGCCCTCGTCACTACTGAATGTATGACTTGCTTTGTGCCCGGCAGAGGAGTTGTCTCGCAACGCGCCATTCTCAAACCTTTTGAGCCATCCATCAACGATGCTCAAAAATGCTTGAGATCGGTGGTTTTGGTGGTCAGACAAACAGTTCTGCCAGACATCGAATATTTGTAGTGCTTTAGGGATCAGTCTTACCGGCAAGCTACCAGCTTCACTAATGAGCCAATCGAGGAGCCGTCCCCATGCAGCGAAATCGGATGGCCAACCGAGCAAGTCGGCGATTTCCAGATTATCAATGCCCGCGATTGGCGCCTTAAGATTGCCTAGGATAACTGGGCTTGGAATCGTGTGCTGAGCCTGAAACCAGACCAGCACCTTTTCAAACAATGCGAAATCATCTGATTTCAGAAGCTTGGTGAACTCATTTTTGCGGGCGTGAAACGCAGGCGTAAAAGGCGGAGAGGTAAGCCATTCACGGTGCCACTGCCGCCTTAACTGTTTACTTACGAGCGAACGGTAACCAGCTTGCCAGCGCCCATTTTCAGTTACTGCGTCTTGGGCCATGAGTCCCACCACACGCCCTAGTAGAGGTGGCTCTCCGGCAGATGTTAATGCGCTGGTCCAATCATCTCCGAGATCGATCAATAGTCGGAAGAATGCCCATTCAAAAAAAATGTCATGCGAGAACGTCAGCAGGGAGCCTCCTCGCTCTTCCCGTATAATTTTGTCTGTTTTGAGGGCGGCTATTTGATCAATGGTTGAGTCTTTCAGGGCGCGGGTTGAAATGCCCTTTCCGAGATTGCGTACACCGTTTTCAGCAATGTCAATCAGCGCCCGCTGTCGCTTGGGAGTGGCATCGGTGACGACGTCGTGTCCGGCTCGGGCCCACCAGGTTGCAATCAAATCAACTTCTGTCTGAGGCTCGTGCTCGCCAATGGCAGAGCGATCTAGTGCGGCCGCGAAAAAGGGTCGGCGTGCAATGTCCCTAACGGAGGGCGGGCCAAACAACAACCGTCGTAAATGCGGTTTTGATTGGGCGAGCTGCTCAGCTTCTTCGTTTGAGAAAGGTTTGACAGTGACATCGCCAATCCCAGCCTCGGCGTACATAGCAGAGGGAAACCAGGCGCGGAATGCTTCCAAGCCTTGGTCCCTTGAACTGACAAGGATGTTCCACGCTGAGAGACTGGGGCTGTTGTGGATGGCGCTTAAAAAATCCATAACCAAGCCCTGCTGATCGGGGCGTATACGATCAATTCCGTCGATAAAGAGAACAGGTGTTCCCGCCGAACCAACCTCTTGAAGCAATGACACGATGTCTGTATTCGACAATCCCAAGCTGGCCGCAAAAGTGCTCCAGCCGGTGCATGCAATGCGGTCGTTTTTGAGAAATATGATGGGGCCTGCTACGGCTGCCGCTTGTGCACATCGCTTCAAAACTACCGACTTGCCACAGCCGGGTAATCCCCCAATCGAGACCACTCTGTGTCGAGCGAGCGATTTGAGAACGTCTTGGTGGAGGCCATCGCGATTGACATGGATGTCGCCAACTGTTTCGAGAACGACGCTGAGCCCCTCCAGAGAGTATGCGTTGAGGCGAGCGATATCGTCTTTAAGAAAGGGGATGACACTGAGCCTGACGGCGCCCCGCAGTTGGCCTATCAAAGATGCTCGGTCCCATTTCTTAGCTGTCGCCGAGCCTTCGCGCGCAACCCTGCAAAGTCGGTCAAATAGCAGGATGTCTTGACCATCCACATTCGAGACAATGATCTCCTGCAAGCGGCTGATAATTTCCGCCCGCAGTGCGCCTCCTTCTCCAAGTCCATTCAAACTGAGAGCAGCGAAGTGCTGGTAAAAGCTGACCTCGTCGTCGCTGCTGGGACCTCCGAGAAGGGGACGCAGAGCCGTCCTGAGGCTTTGTTCGTCTTTGCCTGCGTTGCCCTGGGCAGTGAAGCGTGTTTCAAATTCAGTGCCTGTTGTGCTGGATGTCGCCCAATCGATCAATCGCACGAAGCTTCGGAAGGTCTCGGTTGTCACGTGCTCTACGACGAACCCACACTTATCCAGGCCTTTGGTGAAGGTGGCCGAGGCCTGGGTTTTAACTGCATCCGAAATGATCCCTCTGAATTCTTCATTGGATGCAGCACTGCTGATGGTCACTGACCTTTTGATCTGAATGTCGAGGGTGCGCCTGGTGCCCTGATCATCGAACTCGATAATGAGATCGTCCATCGGATGACCAAATCCCTGCCGTTGTACAGCAACGCTTTTAACGAAGCCTGATTGGCCTGAGGCTCTTTCACGGCGCAGGAGCTGCGTAAGGTAATAGGCGACGACCGTGTCTTCGTAGGTAAAGCCTGCCCCTCCAGTCAACTCTGTCGATGCAGGTTTTCTTTCAGAAGACGTGGTCATGAGCAGCTCCCTGCTTAGCGTTGTTATTGAAGATTAGGTTTACAAGGATATCGCAGTGGGGAGGGCCGTTGGATTGGTTATCAAAGCTGACTTGTGGATACTAGGTGGCGACAATCGATACCCCCGGCGGATCGGATTCAGTGGCGCTGAAGGTCTTGCCGAATACCCGCCTTGCGGAAGTGGCCCAGCGGTTGGTCCTGGCGCGGCTGATCTGCCGTGGCGATGATCTGGATACTCTACACTGAGGTTGCCAGGCAAAGGGGTGGCCTTGGACCTGCAAATCCCTACAAACCGATCAGACGCGCCCGTCGGCATGTCTTCCCTCGTACGGGGGCCCAATCTACTAGGAGCATGCACATTGTTCGATTTGCTCAGGCTGTTGAACGAGAATACCCCTTCGGTCATACGTGACATGGATGAGTGGTTCCAGGGCTTTCCCGCCGATGCTGCATGGAATGTTTACTCCGATTACTGCGTTGGCAACCCGGATAAGGCGAGCGATAGTTTTTCTTTCGTCATTACGTTGAATCACGACACCGACGAGAACTTCAGTGAGTACATTTCGAGTGTCGCTCCGAAGGATCTCAAAAATACACGGCAAGCCTCTGAGGGCCTGATTTCCTACCTCAACTCGCCTGTGGCGTTCAGCGTGACATTCATGGTTGAGCGGGAATCAAAGCTCCTGCGCAAGTACATTACAGACGAAAACATGATTGATTTCACTTCGGATATGCGTGGTTTGATCGCGCAGTTGATCAATGAGCCAGGCGTCGATATCACCTACTGGCAGCGCATAGACAGGGCGTTGGCCGCGTTTTCAGCTGATGTGGGACACAAAGGGTTCAACTCCAAACTCGCTCGGCAGATCCTGCTGACTTCAGCATTCGCCAGCTTCTTATTTGTGGTTTTGAACAGGCTTAAGGCACCGGCCCGGATTAGGTGGGTTACGGATCGGGACGCGACGTTTGAACGGTATAACGAGGTCTCATTCGATATTGCATTCATGTTTTTTCTGCTGGTGCGGTCGAATGATGGCATTCCAGCAGAACCTAATAAGCCGCGATTTGAGTTCGCCTATCCATTCATGGACGGTTCGACCGACTATGCCGAGCACGTCAGACTCCCCGACTATCTGGCTGGTTTGTGCGCCGACCTCAAGCTGCCAGGTATTGAGTTTAGCCATGCGAAATTTGAGACGATTTTCGGAGGAGCGATCATCAACTCTCGGAACAACCTCCTCATGGAGGTACTCGGGAGCGCCGAAAAAATCACTACTCGCCGAATAGGATTTACTGCCTAGGCGTCACAGGACTGGTATCGCTGGACGTTGTCTTGAAGGCTTTTTGGGACACAAAGTGCTTTGGCCTCGATGTTCACCTTGGATGAAACGCTTCATAGGCGACACTTTCGATGAAATCCTCAGAAATCATAGCAAGGGTTTGCAAAGGCGTTTTCACACGCTCTGGGCCAGAAGCGGACCTTCATGAAGGATGGGAGTTGCCATGCTCTACCTCGTCTGGCCAGGGCCGGGCTGCAAAAGTAATTCTTACAATATCTGTGGAAATCTGTTGTTAAAAAATTCTGTTATTTACATAATGTGGCCATCATTAAGCCGGGAATTAGGTCATGTCTAAGCAAGAGTTTGACAAGGAGAAACTACTTGAAAATGCAGTGCACTCAATACAGCTCGGAGTCCATGACTACCAACTGTGTAGTGGAACGGAAATCCGAGCGCTTTCGTCAGCTCGAAACCTATTTGCTGGAATGTTATTAATCTTTAAATATCGCATTGCATCATTTGCCTCGACACCGGCTGAGGCTGTCGCGCTAATCTATAAGCCAAAATCAATCGTCCCAAAAATTGGTGCAACTGGTATAGAATGGATCCCAATACTTGAAAGCAACAAGACAATCGACTTTCGAATGATTGGCGAGCGCCTCGACAGCTTAGGAGTCAAAACAGATTGGAAAAAAGTCACGACATTACAGCACTGTCGTAACGCGCTTGAACACCTTCACCCAAATCACGGGATTGGAGAAATTCAGCGATTCATATCTGAGCTTTTCCCTATACTTCGATCTTTCATTGAAGATGAACTTCGTCGAAGTCCAGCTGAATTACTTGGTGATGCTTGGCAAATGCTTCTCCAAACACACGATTTTTATGCTCAAGCAATGCATGTCGCAGTAAACAGTTGGAAAGAAGCTGGTATTAAACCTCATGCTTTCAGCGTCCTATCTACATGTCACTGCCCAAGCTGCGGATCAAAGCTACTCCAGCCTCACCCGATTGACATCCAGAACGGTAAATTTGGAAAAAAAGATTTCCGTTTTCAGTGTGTAAAGTGCAATTACTCAAGCACTTTAATCGGTTTGATCGAAGATAAGATGTATGATTCAGAAAGTCTTCGAGACGGGCCTGAGGAGGACGTCCACTGCCCAGCGTGCCACTCGATGACGTATGACGGAGTAGTATGTAGTGACTGCGGATTAACACCACACATGCCGCTTTGCAAAGGATGCTTTGAACCACTGACTATTTATGAATCTGAACATGGCCGACTTTGTGACGCCTGCTCGTATCATCAAATGGTAGATGAGGAGTTTGAGCCTCATATAACCTGAGGGAAAGTCGAGGAACTTCACTTCCAGATTCTGGAAAGTCATCGGCGCTCCATTTTTGCAACCTCAATAACTAAGCAATCACTTTTGTTTTTCAGCCCATGATCGGAAACGTTTTTGCTTGTATGTCCGATATGGGTTTTCCGCCCGTTTTGACCGGCAGCAATGGCGCGATTTTAGCCTGTCCCGAAAGATCGCAATCTACAACCCGAAGCACCCCGTCGTGATGGGCTGGCGACGGCCAGAGCTTCCATCTCACTAATGTAGTATGGCCAGCCACGTTCAGCGCGAACGTCGAGTAGCTTCAAGCGTCAAGCGACGAGCCTAAACTCATGGCAATACCTTACCAAAGCACACCTCTGCGAGCTGTAGGGAATTACGCTTGAGCAAACACTAGAATCGTGGCATTTTACCACTGCCACAGGCGGCTTTACAGTGGCGTTTAGGCTAAAGTTTGGCGATGACTCTGTAAACAAATCAGACTTTAATGTCGAAGTGCCAACCAGCTCGCACAATGAAGGACATTGCAACGTCAGAAATACACTTTCCTGTGCAAATGGAAAGACTACTTAACTTATAAAGGAGTGGCGCTGTGCGAGTTGCAGACTTTGAAGAGTCCGAATATAGAGGCCCATTGTATAACCAGCTAGAATGGGGAAATCATCTGCTGTGGGAGCCCGGCCAAGTATTTGAAAAACACATTGGCATCGACCGCGCCTCAATGTGTACTGACTCATATCTATGGTCAATGCATGGCTATACTTCCCCTTTATTAGGGGCGCTGATGCATCGCCGTCAGTGGGGCTTTATTTGGTCTAAACGCAAGAAGAGAAAAGAACTGCCCAACTTTCATCTGAACTTGTTTCTTCAGGCCAAAAGGCCGTACAGGCTTTCGAGTGGTAGCAAAGATCTCAAGTCCAATGGCATTAAAGGGGGGTGCTGGAAATTTGAGACCACACCTCACCAGCAGATAGCGCTTGAAAGACTTGATGCGAAGCTTGCAGGAGATGCCCTGGTTTGTTATGCATCACCATCTTTTCACATTCAAAGCGATTTGTATAAACACACAATATCAAAAACGGTTGTTGAAAATTCTACATTTCCATCTGTGAAGTGCCTTCATAATCACTCCGCGTGGTATTACGATCATCCAGGGGCTACAGGCTGCGCAAATCCAGAGTTCGAGTCAATTCAAGAAGTTGGTCTTACGCAGAAAATTCGTGCGATCGTCGAACGGTCGTCAGAAAAGTCTGTGGACGTTGGATTGGAGAATAGAGAGCCACTTCTCAAGTTGGCTAATCTTGTGTACGAATCCGTGATCGAAGGCGATCCTTCTTTCGCGAGCGCGAGGTTTACAGAAGAAATTCAAGAAATATCCTACTACGTCGATGCGGCGGGGCTAGACGATGATGCTGAGTACGTTAAAAGCTACCTATCCATCATTGCTTTTTGCTATTTCTACAAACTTCAATGGTTCGTCATTGGGTAATTTTTATATTTAGGAAATTTTCCGGCGCTGACTGCTTGCTAATGGGTTGGATGTCGCCGCTCACGGCAGACGGCAGTTGATCCGAAATCGTTTTTGCGAGAGAAGGCTTACGGTTGAGTTCATAGTCAAATGCAAACACTCAGCATCCAAGCCGCATGGATAGATAAACAGCAAGGCTGCTCTACTGCTTCGTTTCTTTGACGTTCTCAGCCGTCAGCATCCACAGCCGCTCCGTGGTCCGGGTTCGGCAAACCCAAGTGCCAGGAACGCAAAGTCATCGAGCGGCAATTCGGTTGATGCTTTTCCTCAACGGTGGCTTTTTGCCGATCCTGTTGAAAAAGACAAGGTGGCTGTTGCTGATCAGTCTAAGAAAAACGGGCGCAACGAGCAGCTCTCGGCCGAAAGGTCAATTGTGAAGAACCATCAGCCTACCCAGCCAGTTGAACGGCTACTCTAATTCTATCCAGGCAAACGAGGCAGCCCCCAGCCCCCTTGGCCATCCAACGACATTATCGACAGCAAATAATTATCGATTTGCCGAAGGCTCGCACCGCCCTCAAGGCCACTGTCCATCATTTTGCGTAAATCAAGAACCCGCGTGCACCAGTCGCCATAGCGATCAACCTTCCCGAATACACGCCAACCTCTGTAACTGTGTCCCAGCTCGCCCATAACCCAAGACCAGCCTTCACGGACATACGAGTCCACGATTGGGAAAAACTCTGGCCGATGAAAATGGAGATATTTTGAGGCAAGACTGCTGTTCTCCCGGTTATTAGCTTTCCCGAGCGCTCGACAAAGCTCAAGATGGATCGCAACGACTTCTGGCAGACGCTCATATGTCAGCTTGTCTTGCATTCCTATGGATTCCAGCATGGCTGAGCATCTGGACTGAGCAATAGCATCTGCGGCTTCGATGATGACCTCAAGGGCTTGCCTCTCATCCTTAATATGCCCTTGGGTCTTTCTGCGTTCTACAGAGGCGGAATAGGTACGCCCTATGAGCATCAGTTTGCCAATGATTTGCGCCTGATCACTATTGCTAGGCTGAGCGGCAACCGCGTAGTACAGCATTGCGTTCAACACATCGAAGGGCGGACAGCCATGTGCATTTCCAAGCCACTTGGGCTGTGGTGGAAAAAGGGCGGGAGAGATTTCTCTTTTAGTTTTCATAAATACCGAAATGGGCTCGAATGTGATTGCAGACAAAGGAGCATAAGGGAAGACAAAGTTGTCTGAGTAGACGCCTGCGTTACCAAAAAGCGGTGGTATTACTTCCCTTGGTGCAGCGTTTCGCAGCCCGATTTTGGTCGGCTGTTACCCGAACTGCGCATCGTCAAGAAGCATGTAATGGGTTGCTTGGTCGTCAGCTAATCGTTAGAACCCGCATCGTGTATAGAAGGCGTCAGCTTCCATAGTATCGGTGTTAAGGCGCACGACCCGGAAGCGTTTAGATGCATGCTCCACCAGCGCCTCTACCAACGCTCGTCCCACGCGCTGTCCTCTTAACGAGGGGGCGACTACAACGGACGTAGCCTCTCAGTTCAGTGTCGTATGGAACGTAGGGCAACCGAGAGGCCGCCGATGCCTATGAGTGCAGGGCACTGATACGCAGCCATCTGGCATTCGCCCGGCGCTTCGAAACGGTCGGTCCTGCTTTCCCATTGCGCGATCAAGCGCGTTAGGAGCCTGAATCCTTCTCCGACAGCCTCTGCTTGCAGCGTCGATATCTGAGGAGGGAGTTGGGTGATGGTGCGAATTCAAACGACTTCATACATCGTCCCTGACCGTGAGAGCTTTCGCGTTTAAGGGAGAAGAGCCCTTTGCAGGGCAATGACCGGCAAAGGCAACCGTCCACCGGAGTCGTCCGGATGGAACCAGCGGGGAAGCTAATTGATTGTGAGCTTGACCACAGCAGCATTCAAGAACTCTGAGGGGACGTTCGCAGCCAAGGCGGCTAAAAGAGCCAGCGCTCGTGTTTGATCTCTCAGAGTAAGCGGGCCTTTTCTCCCTTCATTGGTCTTGCCAGACGCGTCAGGACTAAACCAGCCGACGCGGATCTCATCAGGATCGATGGCAAAACTTTTACGCAGTTGCCCATTGGATTTTAGGATGACCCATTTTTCTTCGCTTGTCATTGATCCCTTGATTTGGTAGCGATGAGACAGGGTTGTATCATCGGCCAAATGGCTTACAACCGACAGTCATCAGTGGAGGCTTCGAGCAGTTCAAGTTACTCCGCCATGGCTGGACGTTGCAGGGGCGGAGCTAGGGTGTGGAGGTTCTCTTTCGGATCAGCACTAGGTCGTGGCACTGCGCCGACACCTCCGGCATAAAACTCATGAATAACATAAAGCTAGGGCGAAAAATTCGGAGCGGAAGGCACTGAATGATATGGCTGTGTAATAGCTGACTGCAACGTCATGGAAGGTAATCGATGAACCAAACAAATAAAATACAGACAGTGCTTGACACCTTGGATATTTTCAAGAAGAAGATGACTGAAGCCAACCAGTTAAGAAACGCGATATCGCAGAGATTTGATAGCGTGTTACGTGCTCACAGGGAAGAAAAAGAGCATGGAGAAAGACCCGGCCTTGATGGTATACCTCGTTCAGCTCAGAACATGTTCTATAGAGACCTGATAAGCGGCGAGGCAAAAATATATGGAGCAAAGCAGTTATTCTTGGACGACCAGATTGCTGCCGCATACATGCATAAGAATCGGCACTTCCAATGGGTTTTGGCCGAGGCCTATGAAAACTTTGAGGGATTTCTGACGCGCTTGTATGCAGCGATTGAATATGTTGACCAAAATTTTTGACCTATTTCTGATTTTGGGAACGTTCGTATATCAGACACTGGTTCCAAAGATTTTGAATGGTTTCTCAAGCAGGCCAAGACGAAGAAAAACAAACCAGAGAGTATTCTTACTGTCCTTAGAAGCTCATTTCAGAATCTCAAAAAAAATCGAGATAAAAAATAAGCCAGATCTTCATGTGGTATTTGAACTTGTAATGATTTCGAAATTGCGTCATTTGATAGTGCATAATGCGGGCCGCGCTGACGATAAGGAAGAGTTTGTCCGTCGAATGCTAAGTGGGGCTGCTATCAATACCAAGGACAAAGAGGTACTCGCAGCACGGGCGGAAAAATTTTCAGAACAGTTAAAGGGACCCAAGACGTCCACGTTTTTCTGTTTGGGCATCAAATTCCTAACACTTCTTTTATAACTGTATATAATCTTACGGATTTGACGGAATTTCTAGTAAGCTACGCTCAACTACTAACTGAAGAAACGCTTCGTCACCTGTATGCCAATGGCCATGTGGTTGGAAGCGCGGAGATTTCTACTCCAAGCTAAACGCTGATGGGACAGTCAGCTGGTTCGACCTTGCTGGTGAACGGTGAGACGTGGTCTAGGAAGCCATGAAGCCATGAAGGCGCGAAAAGGGCGCTACGCGCTCGGCGTCGCGTGTTTCTTTCATATCGCACTGGCCACTTTTTTGAGTGCTGCCGTAGAGTGAGCTGCCGCCTTGGAACTGTCGCGATTGAGCATTTGATGATGGTACCTGCATTTGTCCACTCCCTGAACCGACTGTAAGTCGTCGACCAAGAGCCGAACCGTTCTGGCATGTCCCGCCATCCTTCGCCCTAGCACACTACCCCAAACATGCCATTTAGCATGCACTGATCTTCAAGTCTTGGTCGGTCATTAAGGCTGTGAGTCGCGACAATATCGGCGACCAATTCCGAGTGTTGATGGGAAGCCTTGTACCTTTTGGGCTTGGTTTAAATTCGTGCTGAAAGGGCCTGGGCTCTACGAAAATAGGGGTTCTGAGCGTGGTATCGAGGTTTCAAAGGATTTTGTACGGAGCGTAGTGATGGTACCCACTGAGCTGGTCGTGGCACAATGATTCGACACCGCGGTGCCGCTCGTTGAAATTGGTTTCTCGCATGATAATGTGGTTCGAAAGGGAATTTGAGATGAGTATTTTGCTCGCCGATTTAACGAAGAGAATCAACCCCAGTAATACGGTGCTTTTTTTTGGCGCAGGTTCTTCGCTTCCATCTGGTGCTCCTTCAGTATCGAGATTAATAGAGCTTTTCTCATCGAAATTTAGCTTGGCCAGTGAAGGCTATTCGTTAAGCGAGATAACGAGTTTGGCAGAGCAGAAGCGGTCTCGAAAGGAAATGATCGAATGCTTACGTGTTCCATTCAGGAACCTAACGGCAACTGGCAGTCTGCTAAATCTCCCGCTCTATAACTGGAAAAATATTTACACCACCAATTACGATAATCTCATAGAGCAATCGTATTCAAAAAAAGATCGTCCGCTATCGATCACTTCTTCTAATTTTGACTTCACCCTTCAGCGAGTTCCCGAAGCTACAAAGCTATTTAAGCTGCATGGTTCAATTGAGAAGGATGAAGTCGATGGGGTCCACAGTAGAATAGTCATCACCGAGAATGACTATGATCTTACTGGCGAGTATCGAGAACATTTGTATGAGTCTTTGAGACTTGATCTAGCAGGTTCAGACTTGGTGGTCATCGGCTATTCACTTGCGGATCCTCATATTAAGGAGCTAGTCACCAAAGCACTAGATATTAACAGTAAGAGTCACAATCCAGCTACGATATACCTTTTGCTCTACACCCCTGACGAGAATCGTGCTTTATTGCACGAGCGTCGCGGTATAAAGGTTGCCTTCGGTGGATTGGACGATTTTTTCGTCGAATTAATGAAAAATGCAGAAGCGTCGACAACATATTCGTCCACGGGCGACCCGTTGGACTATTCTCATGTACTACGACCGGTGACGAAGGATGTCGCTCATGAGATCAGAAGTAGTCATAAAGATGCGAGTGCAATGTTCAATGGGTGGCCCGCATCATATGCAGACATATCTGCAAATTTAACGTTTCGCAGGACACAATGCCCGCTTATTCAATCTGAACTAGATAAAGAAGCAATTTCCATCATAGTCATTTTGGGCGCAAGTGGAACGGGTAAGACAACACTGGCAAAGCAAGTGATGCATGCTCAGAATATGAGGGGCTGGCACGCATGGGAGCATAAAAGCGATCATACTCTGCTGTATAGCCATTGGCTTGAAGTAGCCACTTATCTAAAAAGCAAGAGTGAGCAAGGCATATTGTTTGTAGATGATGCTCACAATCATATGAATGAGGTGAACTCACTAGTCGACTTGCTTGCCGGTGAGGAAAACAAAAACTTGAAGTTGATTTTGATTTCCGCTCGTAATCAGTGGAACCCACGCGTCAAAACACCGAATATCTTTAAGCGCGGCAAACAGTACGTGCTAAAAGGTCTTGATTATAGTGAGGTGGATGAACTGCTCACCTTGGTGGATACCAACCCCGAACTTAAACCGCTCGTTGAAAATAATTTCTCTGGTTTCTCGCGGGCTGAGAGAAAACGTCGCCTTACAGTTCGATGCGAATCAGATACATTTGTCTGTTTGAAAAATATTTTTGCGTCTGAAAAATTTGATGACATTGTCTTGCGTGAGTTTGCATCGCTACCTGAGGACTATCGAGAAGTCTATCGATTGGTCGCTGCAATGGAAAGTTCAGGTATCAATGTTCACCGGCAGTTAGTCATTAGGCTGTTGGGCATTCCCGCTCAGAACGTAACTGCTTCGTTAACAAATCTCGTAGACATCATCCATGAGTATGTGATCAGCGAAAAAGATGGAATCTATGGGTGGAAGGGACGACATCCGGTTATCACAGATATTATCTCCCAATACAAGATGACGGATATTAAGGAGTATTTTTCACTTTTTGAAAAGGTGATTGATAACATCGTCCCGACCTACGATGTCGAAATTCGTACCATCCGACAGCTGTGCGGATTCGAGAAAGGAATCAACCGGATTCCTGACAAGCATGTTCGCAATAAGCTGCTGAGGAAGATGATTTCGATCGCACCTGGTGAGCGGGTCCCTCGCCATCGTTTGATCCGGAATCTTATCGATATAAATGAGCTTGAAAAGGCGGATACAGAAATTCGTCTCTTCGAGAATGATTTTAAAGCGGATGGTCCGGTACACCGATTCAAAATCATGCTACTGCTGGCGCGCGCTGAAAGGACGCTTGGCATCCTTGACGAGGATCGAATAGCCATCTTGGATAAGGCTCGCGCGCTCGCCAGTCATGCCGTAGACAGATATAAGGATAATAAAGATATTATGCGTATCTTCTGTGATGTCGGGATAGAAGTTTTCAAAAAAACCAAAGATATGTCGGTGTTCGATGAGGCGATGGGTAAGCTGAGACTTGCTGAGGAGCGAATAGGCGATCCAGACATAACTGGGTTGATTATTCAGTATCAAAGAAAAATTTCGGGGCATGATTACGGGGCGAAAGCTGAAGCTGAAGCTGATGCTGAAAATGATTAAACACTCAATCTTGGTGTTTTAAGGCGTCGCCAATCAAGCTCGCCCTGAATGAAACTTTACGAAGGCAATGGAAGCGCGGAAGATAAATGAAAAAGCTAGGTTCGATTGTTGGTGACTTGTACCATAAACATTATATCGAGGACGCTTTCGCGACCTATAAGGCTACGCCAGGACTCAAAGACGTTCTGATCGTGACTTATTGTTACTATCTTGATGTGGTTAGTGCTTTAAAATTTCTGAATGATCATGTTTTTCCCAACGGCCAAAGGCATAGGGTCGTAATCGGACTGGGAGGAATCGGAGATGGACGGGGGCTCAAAGTAGACCGTTTCAAAAGCGAGTTGGCTACATTGATTCAGCGTATTCCAGTTAACGTAGAGCTGAACATTCATGCCGCCTGCCATGTGAAGATGTTGAGTTATGGCTCCTTAACCACCATAGGATCGCAAAATTTATCATCAGCTTCTCTTTCGCTATCTACAAGGACTCACGTAAAATATAAATACCATGAAGCTCAGATCGAATTTCAAGATCCAGATCAATTGCATGCAAAAAAGCTATTCCAGGAAATCCTCTGTGACTCATCCATGTATAAGAGAATTTCTAGTGAGAGTAATGCTGGCGCTGTCGCTGACTTCATAATACAGGGCGCGAAAGCTGAAGGTGTCATCCAAAAAATTCAGTTGGCAAAGGATCTAGGTGAACTGCTCAACGATAGAATAGCCATTCCCAGCAGTTTAACGGTTGAGCCCTCTGTAGAAAAAAATCTATATTTTATACAGGCTTTGATAAAATTCTATCACGCGAAGGATGTTGGTTCACATTACGTGGATGATCTGTACCGAACAATTTACTCTGACGGTGGAGACTATCCCGCTGGCGAGGACTTTACCGACTATGTGTTCGAGATTTCTCAGCTTGTCGAGCTGGTGGATCAGGTCGCGTTACCACAGAAACAGGCTGTTCTGAATATCTTTCGCGCCGTTTATTCAAGCCGCCTGGGTTTTGCTGAGGAGGAAGATTTTGAGTCTTTTGTGGAAGAGCTTCGAACTGTAGTTGAACATCATTATGCTACAGACATGAATGAGTTGATTGAAAAATATCAGCACGACCTAGTCCAGCATATTATCGAGAATCCTGACTGTACGCAGGTGATTGAATCTTGTCGCACTGACGAAGGTGTTCTTGCCGAACAGTGTATCCATCAAGCGCTGTTAGATGGCGATATAGATGTAGATGGCTATCTGGGAGAGCTTGATTTTTCGGAATACATCCGGGACGTTCACAAGCTCTTTGAGATTTACTATATCGCAGGATTAAATCGAGCGTTTGGGGAGGTGCACGGTGCTTATGACAGTTTTAGTCAAGCTTATGAAAGAGAGATTCTCGCGGCGCAGTAGTTCATTATTTTAGACTCCGTTGCAAAATAATAAAGGTTAATCCCAATAGGGTGATTCTGTGAATCTTATGAGTGTACGATTTCGGCCGGTTACTGCCCGTCACGAACGGCGGAAATAGGCCGATTCTGTTGAAAAAGTCGGCTTCGAATTCCACGCCAGAAAGGTACGGGCCTGAGATTGAAATCTGAATTTTTAGCAGTGGGTTCAGGACTCGGATTTCACGCAGCAGCATGCAACAGACGTGTTTTCATCCATCAATATTCGAGTGTTTTGTGAAAGCCGACTTTTTCAACACAATCGGCCGAAAGCTGACACGGGAGGAAGCACGGATTAATAGATCTACGTCATGGTTTAACTGTGGTGCCACCTCCAATACGTATAAGTCAGCATTTTAGCTCTTGAAGTAATAAGCAAAGCTCCGCCATAGTAAATTACCGTTTATTTTGAAGTTAAAAAAATTCAGAGGTGCCTCAATGAAGCAACTGAGCAACAGCTTGATAATCTTCGACCTCCTGAAAGGAAAGTTAGAAAGGGACTTGTATTTAATCGAGTTCTCCGTGTCTTTGGCAAGAAAATACGGTAGACGATGCAAAGGACTTGACCAATTCAATGAAGATCTTAAACAGTCACTTTTCTTAAAACAAGTCATTGATGTATGCGCGTTTTTAGATGAATTTAAAGCTTTCAGATCTTTAGCTAAAGAAAGCGAAAGGGTCAAGAGTGTATGTAGGGCGACCAAGCCAGCATTACAAAGAATCGAAGAGTTAAAAGGGTTGAGGGATTATAGAAATGCACTTGCTGCTCATAATTTTAGAGTGGAGGGTAGCAAGGATGAAGTTATTTTGCTGAGTGATTACACTAAGAGTCAAGATTATCCAAACTCCATTGCAGAGTTGTTTTTCCTTAGTTCGCTATGCATCACAATAATTGAAGCGGTATGCACGGAGTTTAATAGTGAGCTACGGCAAGCATTGACTTCATATGAACTTAGTCTAGAAGATGACAGTGACATCCCATTAAGGGGGACTAAAACAATCCGAGAAGCTTATGATGGAATTGAGAAATATCGTATCAAGCTGGATCTGCAACCCAAGTTTATAGAGCATGAGTTTACGGAGATTAATATGGCTCTACGCAAGCTGAACTGGAGCGTGATCCCAAAAAGCTTCCAGCTTGCAGAAGATGAAACCAATAAAGCTTGGAGTATAGTTCTAGGCATGTACTTTGGGATGAGAGGCTATCAGGATATCAAGTACTATCAAGGCACAAAGGGACATTACACAAGCCATTGGCTGGAGCTTTATGGTTACGCTATAGCTATAACTGATGAATTAGGGTGTTTCAAACCATCCGGCATGCGAAGAGTTTATAGCATAGTATCTAGTTGGGATACCTCCACTGAGGAAAGCAGTTCCCAACAGATACAATTTGTCTATGATGAACTAATGAAAGTGGTTACCCCTTAAGGCCGCTCCAATGTCGTATTCTGTCGCCTTGGCCAACAAGGTGACGTGTATCGCTTGGGCGGTACGGACACCATACGCAATACGAAGCGGGGACAGGAGCTTTGAGCGCATGACTTAGGAATCGCCCCGGCTGCCCCACACCTTTTTGAGCAGCTGTTTTCGGCCGATTGCAGCCTGTTGCGCACGCGCCTTTCGGTACAGGCTGTATAAAAACGCACTAAATACTTCGGCAACTGAAAGTCGCGATGGTGAGAGTGGAATCAGCGGACGAAAGCGCGAATTTCCTTGATCAGTTGCATAGGCATTCGAATTGCCGTTTGGGCCGCGTGTAGAGCGATGATCGGTCGACCGGCGTCATGGACACGTTAGCTGGGCGGCTCGCTACCTGTCGCTGGATTTCAACCACTAGCTCAGCATCGTCCACACGCCTGCTTCGCCGTACTCTGGGTGATACCGGTTGCTTGATTCGAACCGTTAATTGCGAGCGCTAGACACCGAGACATTCGCTGACCAGCTTCACTGGTCGTCCCGGCAACAAGGGTGAGTGCGCAATCCATTTTCGCGACCGGACGATCTCCACGGCCTCTTTGAGGATTTCGGCTCCATCGTTTTCTTGCTCAGCATCCGTTGCAGCTCAAGGATCTGCTTAAGCGCATCACTCAGTTCGGAGGCCGGCACCACGGCTTCACCAGCACTGACCGCCGACAGGCTGCCGTCCTGATACAGCTTGCGCCAAAGGAACAGCTGGCGGCATTGATGCCGTTGCGCCGAGCCACCACCGAAAAGCTTTGCCCGGGTTCAAGACTCTCGCGAACCATGGCCAGTTTTTGCTCTGGACTCCAGCGGCGCCGCCGCTCCTGGCCCAAAAGCTGTTGCTGTTAGTCATAAACATAACCGTTTGCCTGTCCCTTATCGTAAGGGGTAAACGGTGTCCTGTCTTTGATGGGGCTCGTTCAGAGGGCGTCGCTGCCATTCATAGAGGGGCGCAATTTCTGTGTTAGCTAGCCTCGGAACAGTCACACCACTCGAAGTCATCTGCTATGAGAGCTGTGTCGCAGCACATCCTAGCCCCATTCGGGGCTAACACCATGCATCGGGAGCGCGCGACATCCGAAATATTTTAAGGGGCTCAACGGGCTTTCGACCGGACTATTCTTGATTATTGTCTGGCGGCAATGCCTGTGGTTGGATTTGGTGGCGATCGAATATAGCTATTGCTCTTGCGTTCGAGAACTTGAAGCTTCCATCATCAATGATACAGTTTTGTACCCCTCCGAGTTTGCCATCAAAAAATAACGGTATATCAGGGAGGTTGTCGGCAAGCCAGTCAAAAAGCCGCTGAATTTCTTTGTTCGAGATAATTGCCTTCCTCTAGATCATCCATAAAAACTGCACACATCAATTTAGCCTTACAACTATAAAATGCAAGCGTCTATTAATAATACGCACAGCAATCTGACGTCATGGGCTAAAGCGAAATGCGGACTTTTTTAGCTTGAGATTCTTGACGGAATGCGCCCGCTGCTCGTCCAGCGAATTGTAGTAGGTATTTTGGGTAGTGCTCAGGCTGTTATGTCGTAGGTCAGCCTGCAATCCTTCATGTCTCGATCCGGAGCGTCGAAGGTTGCGGACGTATGCCGCAGCCAATGCAGCGAGGCGGATCGAAGATTATCAATCTCGTCCTCGCTCCGGCCTTCGATCGTCATTTTAGCCAACGCTCTGTCGAACACCTGCTGGAGCAGCCGGACATGTCGGCCCGAAAACCCACCGCGACACCCGCCCTACAATCTGTCGCAGCACCAAACGGCGTATTACTGCTGCATCGACGAGTATGTTCAGATCTGGAACTTAAGTTTCTGAAACAGTCTGCGCCTCTTTCAGCAAGCTTCGAACTAAACGCTCATGGCTAAATTCTTCCCAGACCTGATCATCGATCATTCGACTTACGGCGAGGTCTACACTTTCACCCCCAGTTCCCAGCTTAATCAAATCCAAGTAAAGAGGTGCTGAGAGAAGTTCAGGGGACTCCCGCTCCGCTTCGTCGGCTTTGGTGGCGTACTTCTCAACCGTGATTTTAGTCTTGACGCCCAGATGCTCTGCAATTGTCTCCCACGGTATTCCTGCTGATAGCATCGAACGAGTAGTAGACCACTTGATGTAGTCGTTGATCTGTTTGACCAATGACCAGGACCCTCGGTGGAGGTCTTTGTGCATAGAGCGGTACATAGTCAGATCGGCTTTGTGTATGTCGATGAACGATTGGCAGGCGACACGGTTCTGGCGTGCTGACCAAGGCAGAGGTACACGCAATTTTTGCGATATTTCCTCTGAATACGCGATTTGTTTTATGAGAGGATATTTGACGCTGGCAGGGGTGTGCCGATCAAGATACTCAAATATTTCGGCAGACAGACGGCTGGACATCGACGGCATCGGCGAGTTTTCGGCTAGATGCCGAATCAGTCCCTCACACACCCAGGGCAGCTGAATCTCAATGGTTTTTCCACCTATGGTGAGTTGGCCGAAGCAGCAAGGCGCATCTTCAGCTTCGCTTGGGATTTCTGGTTCGTTTTTGTCGCGAGCCCAATCACGCTCGGATGTGCGGAGCGGCCCGGTGTAAAGTCTATTTTCACGCATAAAGTCGAGAACTTCGGACGGTTTTTTGGAGACGAAACGACACCCTTTTTCGTAGTCCCCAATTACGACCGATGAGGCGAAGTTGGTATCCAGATCATCACGCCAAAACGCGCCCCATAATCCATCTGGCAGCATCAGAAGCATCCACTCCCTGAATTCGCAGGTCTGTGAAAGCAATTTCACATGCTCTATTTCCGATGCCGTCGACTTGAGTCTTGGAAGCGATTGAATTACCTCGTCAGGTGTTGGTGTGAACGGAAGCCAGCGCTCCAACTCCTCGCACATCTGGTCTTCTGTGGTCCACCAGACGCGATTCTGTTCGTCCCATTCAACACCGAAATGCTTAGCGTCATCTTTCTCTTCGAAGGGTACAGCCAAATCTACGCGCTTTGACATTCAATAAATCTCAATTCAACACGCCTCCCAAAGGCGGATGGCGTAAAAGGCCTCACTATAGCGTTATGCCACTACCCGGTCTCCTTTTCAGGGTTCGGGTTCCAAAGAAAAGCCCAGTTTGTCGCAGCTGATGCCAAACTGACCCAGTTGCCAAAATTTCGTTTACCCACGCTTCTAATTCGTAAAGCGTTAGCAGGTCTGACTTTGTGCTGAATGCTTATGGGGCAACGCCAAGTCGCCATCAGCGAATAGAGCGAATTCTGAATGCATAAGCAAAGTCGCTCGATGTGCAACACCGGTTAGTAGGTGGGCTGGGGAAATGTCCCGTGACAACAAGCGATCAACAATCAGGTGATTACGAGCACCGAGTGGCTCGGTCACCGTCTGCACCGGCGGTGCTGGTCGCAATCGTACGGAGCTGCTCCGTCATGCGCGGCCCCGCTGCTTTTTGGTGGGAGCCTTCAGTCAGAAAATTAGTGATATTATTCTGAGATTACCCGAAGGAGTGATGACTATGCTTAAAGGACTCGACAAGCTTCAGCGGCAGCTCAACGAGGCACAAGAAATACTAAAGGATCTCGACGGTGATCTGTGCACGGTAAATTTCGACCCCAGCGATCCTTCGAGCATCGAGGAGGCAGTCCAGCAGGTCGAGACAGTGATTGATGAACGCATTGGCCGTTATGCCTCCAATCCGATCATTGAGCCGCTTGCAGCCGAAATGAAAGAGCGCTACCGCGCAGAAATCCTAGAACGTGCTTCGGCCGCGAGACTGGAAGCAGGTGAGTAATGCACGCCGATCTGTTCAAGCAACTGAATAATGCGCTGCTCGACCTCCAGAGCGCGAATCTCCAAACCTTCGAGCGCCCTCTGAAAAGAATGTCGGCTCTCCTGAATAATCCTGATTTGGAAAGCATCAACAGCTCGCTCAAAGCAGGCCTAGATGTAGACGAGTTTTTAGAAGCAAGCGAGCGTACGGCAGGGAGCATGGTAGGTAGCGCGTCCCTTCTTTGGCCCGACGACCCAAAAGAGACGATTGGGCTAACTTTGCTTCTGATCGATAAGCTGGCCGCAGATCCGGGCTTTGCAACTAATTTTGGGCACAATTTTTTCTATGCCGGGAACAAGGTAATTGCGGGTATTCGCGAATTCACAAAGCAGCTCCTCATTCCCTTTGTCAGAGACTATAAGCTTTACGTTGAATCGAATGGCAACGTTGAGCCGAGCTTGCACCTACCCATCTCAAACAAGATATTTATCGTTCATGGTCACGATAACGGTGCGCGCGAAACCCTTGCCCGCTTTCTCGAACGGATCGGCTTCGAGGCCATCATCCTGCATGAGCAAGCGAATCGAGGTCGAACGGTCATTGAGAAAGTGGAAGCTCATGGAGATGTAAGCTTCGCCGTGGTGCTCCTGACCCCGGACGACGAGGGGAGAGTGAAAGGCGGTGAACTTGAGCCTAGGGCTCGACAAAATGTGCTCTTGGAGCTGGGATATTTCATCGGCAGACTTGGACGGGACAGGGTTTGCGCGCTGAAGCGCGGAGCGCTTGAGATTCCAAGTGATTTTGCAGGTGTAGTTTGGGAGCAGATGGATGATGCTGGGGCTTGGAAACAGTCCCTAGGGCGTGAACTACAGGCTGCGGGACATGTCGTTGACTGGAATAAAGTCATGCGGCAATAACAGGTGCTTGGATACAGAGGTGATCTTGTTTGAGAGGGGAAGACGCCTCGGTCCCCGGTCCAGCTTCGTTCAAGTCATAGTCGCCTCAAATCATGTCGAAAGTGTCTTTGGTTTGACGGGGGTGCCGGCTCAAACTCCAGGTTTTGAGCTAAATGGGTTTCACACTGAGTGCGAAACCTTCACGCATTCGGATTTACGTTCTTCTGTTCGTCGAAATGGTAGCTTTGCAGATTGGCTTCAGTCAGGACTTGAGCTGGCTTACCGTTTTCATCGACCACCACGAGGCTGTACGGGCTGGTGGTCGTGACCTCCGCACTGGTAGTGTGGACGTAAAATGGCATCTCGTATTCAATTCCCAGGATTGGAACCCTCATTCCGTTGGCGTCCATGAATAGGCCTGGGAGCCAGTAGCAGACCCGACTGATATTATCTTCTGAAGGCCACGCGTATCCTTTCTTGGTCAGCGCTGCCAGCGATGTTACGACGGTCCCGTCGGCATCTAAGATTTCCTGCATATTCACATCAAACGTCATATGTGTTTGGTGCCTAGGAATGCTCGCGAGCAGTATTTCTCGACCTTCTTGGGTCCAATGGACCGTGAATCTGGACTCATCTACGAGCGGAAAGTAATGCCTTCCCGTCGTTATTATGGTCCTGACAAATCTGGACTCATCCTCAGGTGTGCTTGGCCTTAGCACCATCAAGGTGATGCTTTTACCGCTCATTTCGAAGGCTGCTTCGGCGTACAACCGTGCAGGCTCTGTGTAGTTCGTTGCTGACCAGAAGACGCCCGTATCGATGTAATCGAGGTCACAAAGCGCTCCAACTAGCTTCTGTACGTCAGCACGCCCCACCTTTCCACCGCGTAGGGAGTAATCCTTCGCCTCTCCCATGGACTGAGAGTCGCTATCTCGGTGCAGAACGTCTATTTGGTAAGCCGTTCCCGAATGATCGCCTTTTAGCACAGCGTCGTGGGTCACATGGCCCCGTTCAGATCGGTGACGTGTAGCGATCGCCACAAATTTCTCAAACGCCACTCCGGCCTTTGGAGGCTGATATCGGAAGACTTTTTTGAATAAATCATCAATGGGAGATGGCAATGCAAATCACCTGGGCTCAGTTAAAAATTTGAGAGGGAAGGGTACCTATTAAAGCTTCAGAATAACATCGCGGGCCGCGATGCTTCTCGCCAGAGACGATCATCACCAGCGCTCGGATTTTCCGTCGCCTTAACGGACAGGGTCAATTTGCGCGTCGAAAGCAGCCACATGGGCCAACTACTTTCGCACGCGGACGTAGCCCACCGAAGCAGCAACCCTTGGCTCCAGGGTTCGATGCGATTGGGATCAGGCGTCAGGTAGGCGACTGTTACAGCGTCACCTCCTTCCGTGAACGGAGCTGTGCCTAAGCCGAAAGCAAACCCATCTTGGCGTTGGCAGCAACTGCGGAATGCACTAGCCTAAACGAAGGTTTCCTCACCTAAGCATGGTCGACTTGAAGAAGGCTGAGCAGTCAAGATTTTGTCTCCTTTCGCATCTCTTTTCCCTAGCTGTCTTGCCTTAAAAAACGACCAGTTGCAACGACAGCGCCGGAGCATTTGAGATGGCCGATTTCATTAAAGTCGCCGCAGCGGGCGCAAAACAATCACTAAGCGAACAAAGCATCGAGATCAGACATTCCGTATTGATCGAGGTAGTCGCAGCGCTGCTGGGCTACCACACATTTGCAGCGCTAAATGCAGAAGAACTTGACCAAAGCCTAGACCGCCATCTCGGCGATGCACAGGTCCTGATTCTCAACGAAAAGCTTGGCCTTAAACGTTCGACGCAGCTCTGCCAGTCGGCTGTCACTGTGTTCGCAGAGTGCTTGGCGGCGCTTGATCGTAGCGTTCCAATCCTGGTGTTCCTGACTGTCGAGGAGTACTGCGCGAGCCTGGGCCGGTTGGCTGTGCAGGCGGTGTTCGCTAACAACCCAACTGCGGCCAATCTAGCGAGACCTAAGCGCTCGGCTGGGACGATTGCTGTCGGAAGCTTTCGATTTACCTACCCTTTATGGAGTGCCAGGACAAGCTGGACTCTGGAGGCCGACATCACCGGTCGATATAACGAAGGTGTGGACCTCGCAGAAAGCCCCTCGGCAGTGACCTTGGAATTTCAAAAAGCCGGGCGGGCAGGGCTCATCCTCCAGTTGGACGGTTTCAGCTGGGCACCGCCGATAACTAGGAGAACCTTTCTTGAGACCTTTCGTCTCGACGCACTTGTCACGATGAGTGACGGTACCAACTGCCGACCAACTATTGGCATCCTTGTGAACATTGAGACACGCGCAATCCTTGGATCAGCAATTTCAGCGACCGAGCGTGAAGCTCGACTGGACGCGGTGCGCGATGCCTCGGTGACCTCCTTCGCACAGCACAGGACATCCGACGCCTCCCGGCAAATGCCTATGCTTAATGTAGGAATTGATGGTGGCATCTGGAGCGCTGAGCTATACCAAGGCGTCTCATCGGAAAAGTTCCTGCGTAAGTCGAACCCATTCGGGGTGCCGAAGGGGAGTTTAGAGCTAGTGATCAATCGCCTCCAACGGCTGGCATCCATGATCCCGGCTCATCATGGCGTTGGCACTTATTCGAGCCTCGAAGACTTCAGAGTCTTATTTGGGGAGTTGATCAAAACGTACAATAGCAACGTACCCGTCGAAAAAATCCCAACTCGAAGCGTGAGGTCTAACCGATAACAGGACATTCAAGGGGGCTGCGCCAGAGCATTCATAATGCTGCTGGCGCACGTTTCACCCCCAGACTGAATCTGCCATAGAGGTGTTATCTCAGCTTGAGGTTTTTGACGGAGTGCGCACGCTGCTCGTCCAGCGAGTTGTAGTAGGTATTCTGGGTAGTGCTCAGGCTGTTATGTCGCAGGTCAGCCTGCAAATCCTTCATGTCTCGATACGGAGCATCGAATGTTGCGGACGTGTGACGCAACCAATGCAGGGAGGCGGACCGGAGGTTATCAATCTCGTCTTCGCTCCGGCCTTCGGTGGTCATCTTAGCCAACGCGCGGTCGAACACCTGCTGAAGCAGCAGCCGGACATGACGGCCTGAAAGCCCGCCACGGCCAGCCAAAGTGGTCAGAAGCGGATAGGTTTCGTGTGGTGAGGGCAGGGGGCTCAAACCCAGATGTCGGCGATACCGGCGCAGGTACGTATCAACGTAGTCATCCCGCACGCTGATCTTAGCGGCCTTGTTGCCTTTTCCTACGACATGGAACCACCAGTTCCCAGAGCTATCACGCCGAAAATCGCCCATGCCGGGCTCCCAGTTGTCGCGGCCTACCAAGTCTGAAACGCGAAGGTACATTGCAAATAAGGTGGTCAACACGAACAGCGTTCGCTCGTGATCGACATCTTCATCAGCCATCTGCTCAGCGGTTTCGATTACATAATCCCATTGCAGATGGGAGAGGGCGCGTCCAGACACGTCTTGTATATTGCGCTGCTTGTATATCGACTTCTGTTTCACTGCGCGGAACGGATTAGCCTCAGTGATGCCTTCGTCCATTACGTACTGGAAAAAACTGCCACATACCGCGAACACTTGAGCGACTGAACCTTGCGCCATTTTGTAGTGCCCGGTCGGTGGCGCCTCCAGCAGATGCTTTTGGCGTTTAGGCACCGTTTGGCTAAAAGGCCGCCAGGCTGGATTCACGTGAAAGGTTTTGCCTCCAGTGCTGTGA
The DNA here is from genome assembly GCF_032582135.1 of Pseudomonas syringae group sp. J309-1. NCBI lineage: Bacteria > Pseudomonadati > Pseudomonadota > Gammaproteobacteria > Pseudomonadales > Pseudomonadaceae > Pseudomonas > Pseudomonas syringae group sp. J309-1. The sequence goes on from NZ_JAWHNU010000003.1 coordinate 121,553, forward strand.
GCCCCGTGGCTGGCCAAAAATCGTGATTTGACCATTGGACCGATCCAGGCTTCCGGAGGGCGTAGGCAAAACTCCATGAACTGTTCGGCATCGCTGCGGCGCAATTCGAGCAACGGCTTCTTGGCCACGAGCAAGGACCACAAAAGCAGCCGCTCAACGTGCGTTCTGTAGGAATTGAACGTGGCTTCGTTTCCAGCGTACGACTTCAGAAAACCACGCACGGCCAAGTATCCTTCGCGCGCATCGGTGGCTGCCGGAGTGCTCTCTAAAAAAACGATGACAGCAGGAAGCTCCTGGCTTAACTGATGAAAGTTCAGCTCAACGAAACGGCGGTAACTTTCAAACAGCGGCTGCGGAACAGGCGGCATGGATTTTAACCTGACAAGCGGAAGATCGGGCGGAACGGAGAATATCCGGGTCTGGGCATTATCGGATATTGGAGAAAGGAACGAGGTCAATCTGCTATTCGTCTTACGAATTAATCGATCAAACATCTGGTCGTGTTAAGTGCTGGCTGAACGATTAGATGCATCGTGCGAATAACGTAAAACTCAGCTGATCGATAATAGCTTCGATCTGTAGCATCAACAAGCCCTGAAACCCAATATGCATTGGGTATTACCCAGGAACTAATCTGAGGCACCCAAGATGTTTGGCTATGAAATAGCAGGCATTCGATTCCGCGATTTAGCTGATTTTTTACGTTTCTTCCGCTATTTAATTGATCTCTCTCGAACTGTCTAATTAGGGGGGTTCAGGGCATTTGAGCGAAAATTAAGGTTCACTAATTCCGATAATATCGCTAAGGAATAGTTTTTTCCGCATTTAATAGTTCTTTTGCCATCAGCGTGTATGGGCCATTCGTGTTCCAAAAAATGCTATCAATCACCGTAAATATCACTCACGAACCTCCCAAATTGATGTTAACTGTGTTCGTACGTGTCCGTCGCCGGTGGTCAAAGGTAATAGTCCGCGATTTGTTTGACGGAAACGGATTGCGAAGTGTTTTCCGTCTTTTAGCTGACATCGGACAGGTAGCAGGTGCAAAGCCCTCTAATTCAATGGTTTTGGTCGTTGTTCACACCTGAGCAACATCCACATAGTCAAAAAGGGCGCCAGCAATGTTCTCTATCCGAGATTCGGATTTCTTATGTAACGTACTGATTTTTCTTGGATTCCGTGATTTACCTGAAATTCGTTCGGGATTTAGGTGATCGTCACAAGGAGACGCCGCTAGTAGGCTCTAAATCTGTCCAGCAACGTACCCCCAAGGGTAAACACATGGGTGCGCATAATGTATATTATGTTAAATAGGGTATTATGTTAGATATGTCATGAGGTTGTCTGAGTCCACTAACCTCAGCAACCTCGCCACCCGTACCTCAACATTTCTCATCTCTGCTTCCCAAACCTGCGCCGCCCGATCGAGTCCTCATTGCTCGCCCAACTCATCCTCGAAATCACTTCCCGATGGACAGGACTGCTATCGATAAGCTCAGGCTTCTTTTCAGCCCGAGCTCATCCACGACACCTCTTACCCTTGGCTTCAGATGCCGCGTTTATGATCAGGCCACGTGGATTCGTAAGGGCTACTTGTCAAACCTTTACCGCCAATGCGAATCCGGTTTAGGTTGAACCTCTATTGCTTAGAGGACTCCCAAACCTAAATCCAGGAGAAACTTATGACCCAGACAGCATTGGTTGTGGGCGCCAGCGGCATCGTCGGCAGCGCCATCACGCAGTTACTGATTGACAACAACTGGCAGGTCGCCGCGCTATCGAGGAGCCCGTCGCAAGTGCAAGGCGTGATCCCTGTCGCGGCAGATCTTCAGGATCCTGCTTCGCTGGAAAAAGCGCTGGCGGATTTGAAGCCAACCCACGTGTTCATTACCACATGGTCACGGCAAGCCACGGAAGCCGAGAACATTCGCGTTAATGCCGCCATGGTACGTAACGTACTCGCTGCGATTCGCCCGGCCAGGAGCGTTGAGCACGTAGCATTGGTTACCGGGCTGAAACACTACCTCGGCCCATTCGAAGCGTATGGTAAAGGTAGCCTTCCGCAAACACCGTTCCGCGAGGAACAGGGTCGGCTGGATGTCGAAAACTTCTACTATGCCCAGGAAGACGAACTCTTCGCCGCTGCTGAGAAGGACGGCTTCACCTGGAGCGTTCATCGCCCGCACACCGTCACAGGGGTTGCCGTGGGCAACGCGATGAACATGGCAACCACCCTCGCCGTCTATGCGTCGATTTGCAAAAAAACCAATCGCCCTTTTGTGTTTCCCGGATCAAGAGTTCAGTGGGACAGCCTCACCGATATGACGGACGCACGGCAGTTGGCGAAACAACAGCTTTGGGCGGCCACTACACCGGCTGCGGCCAATCAGGCATTCAATATCACTAATGGCGATGTGTTCCGCTGGAAATGGATGTGGAGCAGGATCGCCGAGTACTTCGGTTTGTCTGCTGCCGATTATCCCGCTTCACTTTCTCCCCTTGAGGAGCAAATGGCCGAAGACCAGGCCGTATGGACGCAGATAGTCGCAGAGCATGGCCTGAAAGAATCCGATATTGGTCGCCTGATATCCCCATGGCATACCGATGCAGACCTCGGTCGCCCCATCGAAGTTGTAACGGACATGTCGAAAAGCCGTGCATTGGGCTTCACTGCTCACCAAGCAAGCGATCAAGCCTTTTTCGACGTGTTCGACAAACTACGCGAGATGCGCTTGATACCTTAAGTCGTTTCAAAAACGCATATCTTGAAAAGGGGCCTTCGTGGCCCCTTTTCAATCTCTCCCAAATTTGGTCAGCCGCGACTCCACTACATCAGCGGCACGCCCACCGATTCCGCCTTGATCGGAGACTTGCATAATCTTGCGCATTTGATTTGTGGGGGGCTGGCACCTGCCGCTGCACCGGGTAGGATATGCTCGTAGACAGTAACTCCATAGCAACTGTTGCACTGCCAGATATCAAACAGTTTGTTAATAACTGATCGATGCTCAATTAGCATTTTCAGAAATTTATATGTCCGTTTAAACCTATGTCACTCATCAGGCGAGAACAGCGCCCTGAGCGCTACAGTATTGTCTTGTACTAATAACCGCCCAACCCGGGTGCATTATTAATCAAGCGAATTTCTATCGCGTGCGAGTTACTTTACTTCATTAAGGAAATAACCGATGTCATCCAGTCACACTCAAAATCCGGATCTATTAACTGTTGGTCTGGCACAGATTGCACCCATCTGGCTTAACCGCGAAGCAACGCTTGAGAAAATAGTCGATTACATTGGACGTGCTGCAGAGCAACAGTGCCAGTTCGTCACGTTCGGCGAAGCCCTATTGCCCGGCTACCCTTTCTGGCTGGAGCTGACCGATGGAGCGCGCTTCAACTGCTCGATACAAAAAGATATCCACGCTTACTACCTAAAGCAGGCAGTACAGATAGAGGCCGGGCATCTGGATGCCGTCTGTGCTGCCGCTGCCAAACACAACATCGCTGTCATGCTGGGTTGTATAGAGCGGGCAGCAGATCGTGGCGGCTACAGCGTGTATTGTTCGCGGGTTCATATCGGCGCCGATGGCGTGATTGGTTCAGTGCATCGCAAGTTGATGCCTACCTACGAAGAGCGCCTGACATGGTCACCGGGTGACGGGCATGGTTTGCAAGTCCACCCGGTCGGGTCATTTACCGTCGGCGGTCTCAACTGCTTTGAAAACTGGATGCCCCTGTCGCGTGCCGCACTGTATGCCCAAGGTGAAGATCTGCATGTCGCTCTATGGCCCGGCAACCTGCGCAATACTGACGACATCACTCGCTTCATTGCCAAAGAGGGGCGTTGCTTCACCATCTCGGTATCGGCGCTGATGCGGCGTGAAGATTTTCCATCCGATACGCCGCACCTGGACTTGATCCTCGCAAATTGCCCAGAGATCCTCGCAAACGGCGGCTCATGTATTGCTGCACCAAATGGTGACTGGGTCATTCCACCCGCCGTCGGTGAAGAGTGCTTGTTGGTCGCGACGCTGGACCGCAATGAAGTACGCCGCGAGCGGCAGAACCTTGATCAGGTTGGGCATTATTCCCGACCAGACGTGACGCGACTTGTCGTTGACCGGCGCCGTCAAAATGTTGTGACGTTTGAGGATTGATGTGAGCTAAAACAAGCAAGGCAAGCGGGAGTCCTGCTTTACGCGACATTCTGTTAATACCCCACAAGACAAGCCCGCCTTAGCGGGCTTTTTTGCGAGCGCAGACAGCCGCGGTTATTCGTTGATACGCCGGCCAAGGCTATTGGCGCTGTCGATCAGTACCCGGCGATATTGGTCATAATTGCTCTTCGCATCGGCACGTGGCGCGACGATGCACAGGGTCGCAATGGCGATGCCGTTCGGGTCTTTGACCGGCGCGGCGAAGCAATGGGTGAAGGTGTCGGCGACGCTATCGAAGGAGAAGAAGCCATCGATGCCCGCTTGACGGATCTCACCCAGAAACTGCTCCAGCGGCAATCGCTCGCCGTTGGGCAGGATGAAGTCGTCGTGGTCGATCAGGTCGATGATTGCCTGGTCGCTCAAATGCGCTAGCAGCAGACGCCCGGACGCGGTCCACGGGATCGGGGCGTTTTCACCGATGTCCGAGGAGATGCGAAAATGCCGCTCGCCCTCCTTCATCAAGGCCACTGTGTATTTGCGCCCGTTGAGCAGACACATCTGCGCGGTTTCATGTGTCTGGCTGACGATTTCCTGGAGGGCATGATCTGCCTCGCGGGTCAGGTCGAAATGACGTAAATGCGCTTGTCCGAGGAAGTACAGCTGACGACCGAGGTAGACGTGACCGTCCTTGCCAACCGGTTCAAGGATGCGCCGCTCCAGCAGCGAGGCTACCAGTTCGTAGACCGTGGACTTGGGGCTGCCGATGCCGCTGGCGATTTCATTCGGACGCAACGGCTGGCCGATTTCCTTGAGGAAATCGAGGATATCGAACGCCCGGTCCAGACCGCGTGCCCGGCGCTTGATGGTGTCTTCGGTCATGTCGGTGTTTTCCCAATCAAATTCGTCCTGTAGAAGCGCCCTCGTCGTCCAGGCGCCGCGCTGTCGCGCAGCAAACATGGATCTGCTGGCGAGCCTCGCCCGCGAAGAAGACAAGGCGGTAAGTCAGCCCTGCTGCGTCATCGTTCTTCGCGGGCGAGCCTCGCTCCAACAGCAACCAGCCTGCTGCTCCTACCAAAACGAGCGCAGTGTTCAGGCCTTTTTCTTGTAAGCGATGCAGTCGATTTCAACCTTGCAATCGACCATCATATTCGCCTGCACACAAGCCCGTGCCGGCGCATGCTCACTTTTAAAGTACTCCGAGAATACCTTGTTGAAACTCGTGAAATCCCTTGGATCTTCCAACCATACACCGGCACGCACCACATCTTCGAGGCCATAACCGGCCTCTTCGAGAATCGCGATCAGGTTCTTCATGGTCTGGTGGGTCTGCTCGACGATACCACCCACAATGATCTCGCCCTCTACTGCAGGCACCTGGCCAGAAACGTGCAGCCAGCCATCGGCTTCAACGGCGCGTGCAAAAGGACGAGGCGTACCGCCGGCGGCGGAGCTGCCGGTGCCGTAACGAGTAATGCTCATGAGTGTTTTTCCTGTTTGAAATGTGAAGAATGGTTTTGAATAAAATCAGAACCGCGTGTTCTTTAGAAACTCGGCCAGACGCGGTGATTGCGGACGTTCGAACAACTCCTTGGGTGGCCCCTGCTCTTCGATACGCCCCTGATTCATGAAAACGATCTTGTCCGAAACCTCGAAAGCGAAACGCATTTCGTGGGTCACGAGCAGCATGGTCATGCCCTCGTCTGCCAGACCCTTGATCACGCTCAGTACTTCACCGACCAGTTCCGGGTCAAGGGCCGAAGTAACCTCGTCGAACAGCATCAGGCTCGGGTTCATCGCAATCGCCCGGGCGATCGCCACACGCTGTTGCTGGCCGCCGGACAGCTGGCCGGGAAAGTGATCGCGGCGCTCCAGCAAGCCGACGCGCTCCAGCCATTTCTCGGCCAGGGCCACGGCTTGATCCTTGTGCAGTTTCTTCACCTTCAACAGACCCAGCGTGACGTTTTGCAGCGCCGTTAGGTGCGGGAACAGGTTGAACTGCTGGAACGCCATGCCGGTCATCGCGCGGTGGCGGGCAATGACTTTATCTGAGTGCCGGACGCGCTTGCCGTTGACTTCGTCATAGCCGATGGACTCGCCATCGAGCACGATCTGCCCGCCCTGGAACTCTTCAAGCATGTTCACGCAACGCAGCAGCGTGGTCTTGCCCGAACCGCTGGAACCGATCAACGTAACCACGTTGCCGCGTTGCATGGTCAGATCGACGCCCTTGAGCACTTCGAGCTTGCCGTATTGTTTGTGCAGACCGCGAATGTCCAGCAGCGCCTGGCCGTGTTGAGGGCTTTTTACGTTAGAGAGCGAAGGTTGAGTCATGGCAAGGCCACCCGCTTTTCAATGTGCCGGCCGAGTAATTCGATGGCGTAGTTGATGACGAAAAACAGAAATCCGGCGAACAGGTAAAACTCGAGCGTCATGAACGTCCGGGCGATGATCTGTTGGGTACTTAGCAGCAACTCGGCGACACCGATCACTGACAACAGCGTTGAAGCCTTGACGATCTCGGTGGACGAGTTGACCCAGGTCGGCAAAATCTGCCGCATCGCTTGCGGCAACAGCACGTAGCCGAGGGATTGATAAAACGTCAGACCGATCGCCTTGCTCGCCTCCATCTGACCGCTTGGCAATGCTTGCAATGCACCGCGCACGATTTCGGCGACGTGGGAACCGCAGAACAAGGTCAGTCCCAATGCGCCAGCCTGAAACGCGCTGATCTGCCAGCCCAGTGTCGGCGCCATATAGAAGCAGGCCAACACCAGCACAAACACCGGCGTGCCGCGAATGATGTCCACGTAAAAACGGAACGGCGCACGCATCCAGATATTGCCGTAGGTCAGCACCAGACCGGCGACAATACCTACCATCGTGCCCAGCAAAATCGCCAGTGCCGACACTTGCACACTGGTTAAAAAGCCTTGCCACAGTACTTCGCGGGCAACCCACAACTCATTTAACCAACTGGGGGATTCGTACATGGGGCCTCCTATCGGCGGATCGCCAGACGCTGCTCGAAATAACGCAGCACCATGGCAATGAGGTAACAGGCCGCAACATAGAGCGCTGTGGTCACCATCCAGGTTTCAATCACCCGGTAGCTCTCGACATTGATCTTGCGCGCGTAATAGGTCAGCTCCGGCACGGCAATCGCAGCCGCCAGCGACGTGTCCTTGAACAGCGAAATGAAATTGTTCGACAGAGCTGGCAGCACGTTGCGCAGCATCACTGGGACGGTGACGTAGGCTTTGACTTGCCATTCGCCGAGACCGATGGCAAGTCCGGCTTCACGCTGGCCCTTGGGAATGCTCAACAGACCGCCACGGAACACCTCGGTCAGATACGCTCCGGCGTACAGCGACAGAGTAATGATGAACGACGGGATTTTATCCAGACGAATCCCTAGGCCTGGCAAAGCAAAGTAGATCAACAGGATCAACACGAGAATCGGCGTGTTACGGACCACTGTCACATATATCGACGCCAGCACCCGCAACGCGCGATGCTTTGACAGCAAAGCGAACGCCATCATCAGGCCGATCACGCAACCGATGGCGATCGACACCAGCGCCAGCTCCAGGCCCAGTCCGAACCCCGCCAGCAAGGTATCGAAATCGCGCCACACGGCGGCAAAGTTCAACTGATAGTTCATGGTCAGCAGTACCTTGAACGGGGCGACTCATCACCGCCCCGCTCTCTCGGGATCATTTGAATTCAACAGGGAAACCGATAGCTGGCGTAGGCAGGTCCACACCGAACCACTGCTTGAAGGACGCCGCGTAGGCCGGGAACTCAACGCCGGTCATGGCTTCATGCAAGGTGGTGTTGACGAAGTTCAGCCAGTCCTGATCGCCGCGTTTGACCGCACAGGCGTAGGTTTGCGGACTCCAGGCGTAGGCCGGGCTGCGATAGCGTCCCGGGTTCTGCACCATCAGGTATTTCACCGACGATTGATCGGTGGCCGCGGCATCGGCACGGCCGGAGTTCACGGCCTGGTACATCAAGTCCACGCTGTCGTATTGATCGACCTTGGCTTTCGGCAGCGCCTGATGCACCAGTTCTTCGGCGTACACGTTCTGCAACACCGCCACGATCACCTCGTCACCGGCCGCTTTCAGGTCTTCGATTTCCTTGTACTTGCTTTTGGCGGGCAGCAGCAGGCCGACCCCTTCGCGGTAGTAAGGCAGCGTGAACGCCACCTGCTGCGCACGGCTGGCGGTCACGGTGATGAACTGGCAACTGATGTCGACCTTGTCAGTCAGCAGATTGGGAATCCGCGCATCGGACGACTGCACCACGTACTCGACCTTGCTCGGGTCGTTGAACAAACCCTTGGCAATCATGTGCCCGATGTCGATATCAAAACCCTGCAACTTGCCATCCGCCCCCTGAAAGTGCCACGGCGCATTAGTACTGCCCGTCCCCACGATCAATTTCCCGCGGGCCAGCACGCTATCGAGCTTGCTGTCCGCCGCCTGGGCCACGCCCACGGCAGCAGCCGAAGCCGCACAGAGAAAAACACACGCTTTAAACAAGGAAGGTCGGCGATGCATGGCAAGCACTCCAGGATGATGTTTGTTCCGCTATAGTGGAACATGGTATGTAACAACGGAATAAACAGCAGAAAACGTGCCACAGGGCGCAGAGCGAATGCAGCGAGGGATTGAAAAGTGTTTTGAATCAGAGGGATGGGAGAAATTGTGAAAATCGGGGTGACGCAAGTGCACGTCGGGAACCGCTACCAATCGCTACGGTAAATGGCGAGTGTGTTCATATCGGGTGCGTATGTGCTCATTTGTGCGGCGTTCGCTGGGGTCAAGCTGCCGAAAGCACCGTTACCCAAGCCAGGATCGGATCGGAAAGGGATCGCTCGAAGGAACGATATTCAAACCACCTCCCGCCTCCGATCCTCCCTCGGACACTTCGCAAACCTTGCTCGATAACTGCGCGTGAAATACGACGGTGATTCAAACCCGCAGGCGATGCTCACCTCCAGCACACTCAGACCGCTTTGACGCAGCAGTTGTCGCGCTTTCTCCAGGCGCAGGCCCAGATAGAAGTTGCTCGGCGTGTCGTTCAGATGCAGACGAAACAGGCGCTCCAGCTGGCGTCGGGTGACTTTGATCGCATCGGCCAACACCAACGTGCTCAGGGGCGGTTCGGTGTACTGCTCCATCTCGCCGATCACGTGAACCAGTTTCTTGTTGGTGATGCCGTAGCGCGTTGCGATCTGCATCCTTTGGTGGTCTTTGCGCGGCCGGATGCGGCCAAGGACGAATTGTTCGGACACCTGAATCGCCAACTCTGGGCCGTGGGCCTGAGCGATCAGATCAAGCATCAGGTCTATGGACGCGGTGCCCCCAGCGCAGGTGATGCGACGACGGTCGATCTCGAACAGCTCTTGGGTCACGGTGAGCCGTGGATAGGATTCTTTAAACGCGTCGATGGCCTCCCAGTGCAGGGTCAGTCGATAGCCTTCGAGCAAGCCGATTTTGGCGAGCACGCAGGCACCTGTGTCGATGGCACCGAGGGTCACGCCTTCATGGTCGAGCCGACGCAGCCACTGCTCCAGGGCCGGGGTGACGAACTGCAGCGGTTCAAAGCCGGCCACCACCAGCAAGGTTGTGTCTTTTTCCAGCGGCACCAGCGCCGCGTCAGCGTTCACCGACATGCCATTGCTCGCCAGTACCGCCCCGCCGTCGGCGCTCAAGACGTGCCAGCGATATAGCTCGCCACCAAAGCGGTTGGCCACCCGCAGCGGCTCCAGAGCGGAGATAAAGCCGATGGCCGAAAAGCCCGGCATCAACAAAAAATAGAAATCCTGGGCCATGTGGCGCTCTCGTCGGACCGGCATCGTGACGCTGTGATACTTCCGGTTATGGGCGGATTCAAGGGGTGGCAGGTCGCCGTAGTGCAAAAGCCGGTCGCCGCCGTGCGCTTCGTCGCCTGTCAGGCCGCGTAACTTGATCTCACGGCGCACGAAGACGCCGAAATCCATAATAACAACCTGCCCAGGGCCCCACCATGAACCGACTGATCAGCCGTAACGTACTTGCACTCAGCGTCACCGCTATTTTGAGCTCCAACGTGATGGCAGCGGATGCCGCATCCTGTCAGAACGTGCGCATGGGCGTGGTGAACTGGACCGATGTCATCGCCACCAGCGCCATGACCCAAGTGTTGCTCGACGGCCTCGGCTACAAGACCAAACAGACCAGCGCTTCCCAGCAGATCATCTTCGCAGGCATCCGCGACCAGCGCCTGGACCTGTTCCTGGGCTACTGGAATCCGCTGATGACCCAGACCATCACCCCGTTCGTTGAGGCGAAGACAGTCAAGGTCCTCGACAAACCAAGTCTGGAAGACGCCCGCGCCACCCTCGCCGTCCCTGACTATCTTGCAGAAAAGGGCCTGAAGACCTTTGCCGATATTGCCAGATTCGAGAAGGAGCTGGGCGGCAAGATTTACGGCATCGAGCCGGGTTCAGGCGCCAATACGCAGATCAAGGCGATGATCGCCAAAAACCAGTTCGGCCTGGGCAAGTTCCAGCTGGTGGAATCCAGCGAAGCCGGCATGCTCGCCGCCGTAGACCGCGCCGTGCGTCGTAAGGAAGCCGTGGTATTTTTCGGCTGGGCGCCGCACCCGATGAACGTCAACTTGAAGATGACGTACCTGAACGGCAGTGATGGCGCTCTGGGACCGAACGAGGGTATGGCCACCGTGTGGACCGTCACTTCGCCGACTTATGCCAAACAGTGCCCCAACGTGCACAAATTGCTGACCAACCTGACGTTCACTTCCGCGGACGAGAGCCGGATGATGCAGCCGATACTGGATCACAAGGACGCACTCGAGTCCGCCAGGCAGTGGCTCAAGGACAATCCGAAAGATCTGGCGCGCTGGCTGGAAGGCGTCACCACCTTCGACGGCAAACCGGCAGCGGCGAACCTTCAATTGAGCAGTAAATAACCTGATTTGAACCCCCGTTTCGCGGTCACCCCGGCCGCGAACGGCATCTCCACGTCTGTAAGGAGCCAACCCCATGAACCACGACGTCATCATCACCTGCGCACTCACCGGTGCTGGCGACACGACCGCCAGAAGCCCTCACGTACCGGTCACGCCCAAACAAATCGCTGCAGCCGCAGTCGAGGCCGCCAAAGCAGGTGCGACGGTGGTGCACTGCCATGTGCGCGACCCGCATACCGGCAAATTCAGCCGCGACGTGGCCTTGTACCGCGAAGTGATGGAGCGTATCCGGGAGGCCGATATCGACATTATCGTCAACCTCACCGCTGGTATGGGTGGCGATCTGGAGATTGGCAGCGGCGAGCACCCGATGGAGTTCGGTCCCAACACCGATCTTGTCGGCCCGCTGACGCGTCTGGCCCACGTCGAAGAACTGCTGCCGGAAATCTGCACCCTCGACTGCGGCACCCTGAACTTTGGTGATGGCGACACTATTTATGTGTCCACTCCGTCGCAATTGCGTGCCGGTGCCAAGCGTATCCAGGCACTGGGCGTGAAGGCTGAGCTGGAAATTTTCGACACCGGCCACCTGTGGTTCGCCAAGCAGATGATCAAGGAAGGGCTTCTCGATAACCCGCTGTTCCAGCTGTGCCTGGGTATTCCATGGGGCGCACCGGCCGACACCACCACCATGAAAGCCATGGTCGATAACCTGCCCGCCGACGCGGTGTGGGCCGGTTTTGGCATCGGCCGCATGCAGATGCCGATGGCCGCGCAAGCGGTGTTGCTGGGCGGCAACGTGCGGGTCGGCCTGGAAGACAACCTGTGGCTGGACAAGGGCGTGCTTGCCACCAATGGCCAACTGGTGGAACGCGCCGGTGAAATCCTCAGCCGCCTTGGCGCGCGGGTCATGACCCCGGCGGAAGGCCGCATCAGGATGGGCCTTACCAAGCGCGGCTGACGCCTGCCGCGACCTGACTCGCTGCGCAGAAAACACAGGATCTGTAGGAGCTCACGAGCACCGCGAGGCAGCGATGGCGTCCTGTCTGACCCACCGCCATCGCTGCCTCGCAATGCTAGTGAGCTCCAGAAAGTATTCCAGATCAGATACAAGCCAACTCCCTTATCCGGGTCGGCTTTTACATTGATCACCGAACTCTTCAGGAACGTCGCCATGAGCTTTATCACTGAAATCAAAACCTTTGCCGCGCTCGGCAGCGGCGTCATCGGCAGCGGCTGGGTGTCCCGCGCCCTCGCCCATGGCCTGGATGTGGTCGCCTGGGACCCTGCGCCCGGTGCCGAAGCCGCGCTGCGCAAACGTATTGCCAATGCCTGGGGCGCCCTGGAGCAACAGGGCCTGGCGCCCGGTGCATCCCAGACCCGCTTGCGCTTTGTCGCCACTATCGAAGAATGTGTCAGAGACGCCGACTTCATCCAGGAAAGCGCCCCGGAACGCCTGGAATTGAAACTGGATTTGCACAGCAAGATCAGCGCGGCAGCCAGGCCGAATGTATTGATTGGTTCAAGTACGTCCGGGCTGCTGCCAAGTGCATTCTACGAAGGTTCCGTGAATCCGGAGCGCTGCGTGGTCGGCCATCCGTTCAATCCGGTGTACCTGCTGCCATTGGTTGAAGTGGTGGGCGGCAAAAACACCGCTCCGGAGGCTATTCAAGCGGCGATCAAGGTGTATGAATCCCTCGGCATGCGCCCGCTGCATGTGCGTAAGGAAGTCCCCGGCTTTATCGCTGATCGCTTGCTCGAAGCGCTATGGCGCGAGGCGCTGCACCTGGTCAATGACGGCGTGGCGACCACCGGCGAAATCGATGACGCGATTCGCTTCGGTGCCGGGTTGCGCTGGTCGTTCATGGGCACCTTTCTCACCTACACATTGGCAGGTGGCGACGCGGGCATGCGTCACTTCATGGCGCAGTTCGGCCCGGCGTTGCAGTTGCCGTGGACCTACCTGACTGCGCCGGATCTGACCGAAAAACTGATCGACGATGTGGTCGACGGCACGAGTCACCAGCTAGGTGAACGCAGTATTTCAGCGTTGGAGCGCTACCGTGATGATTGTCTGCTCGCGGTACTGGAGGCAGTGAAAACCACCAAGACAAAGCACGGCATGACCTTTGCCGAATAACCCTCTGGAGCTGGCGGCGGTGAGTTGTGTATCACTAACGCAAGCAAAGCCGGCTCCCACATTTGCCCGAGCACCGACCCGGAATCGCCGACATGCCAGCACTGACCACCTATACCACCCAAGTTGAACCCGCCTGGGTCGACTATAACGGCCACTTGCGCGACGCGTTCTACCTGCTGATCTTCAGCTACGCCACTGACGGGCTGATGGATGCTCTGGGCCTGGACAGTGATAACCGCGAAGTCAGCGGTCACTCGCTGTTCACTCTGGAACTGCACCTGAATTATCTGCACGAAGTCAAACTCGGCGCCGAGGTTGAGGTACATACCCAACTGATCGCCCACGACTCCAAGCGCCTGCATCTCTATCACAGCTTGCATCTGGTCGGCGATGATACTGAGCTGGCTGGCAATGAGCAGATGTTGTTACACGTGGATCTGGCCGGTCCGCATGCGACAGTTTTTACAGAGGCCACACGGGAAAGACTGGACGCTATAAGCGCTGAACAGTCCGATCTGCCGAAGCCTGCACTCCTCGGCCGGGTCATTGGTTTTCACGCAAAAGTTTGAGGAGGTTTGCATGCAAACCACAGCCCGATAATCAGCTCCCTTCGAACAACCCAAGATAGCGTAAACCGTTATAACTATTTTCAGGTGGCACGCTGATTACCCCATCACCGTCGGTGTACCAGAAAATCGCGTTGGCTTCGGTGATGCCCAAGGCTGCGCAGGCAGCCTTGGCTCTCTCCCAATCACTTGCATCAATCGGAGCGTCCTGCAGGATTTCATCAACCGTGACCAGGTTGTCGCGCCGCGGGATGATGCCGATAAAATCTTCGTCATACCATTTGATGCCCACATCCTTGCAGAACCCGCATACCCGGTAGTCAGGGTCATCAAAGCCATCCTCCGTGGAGTAATCCAGTTCAAAATATCTTTGATATTCGCTTTCGGGCGCAAAGCTAGTGCCTATCCACACATGGACCTTGTCATAATTATCGAAATCGTACGTGATCATTGACGCACCCTTGTATGTTTGGCGCCGGGGCTTTTCGAACATTGAACCGCCCCGCCGCTACCAGTCGCCCCGCCACTGTTCAAGAAACTCAGTGTCTCTGGACAGGCCGACTCTTTCCCCTAATTGGTACAGAACCTCCATCAGGGACTCGCGCTCTACCGTTTCAATCTCATCTTCAAACTGATTAATGTGCAGCACTGCTTTTTCGAACAGCGGCAGCGCGCGATCAGCCGCATCGGCGCCCTGTAATTTCAGCACTTCAGCATAAAGTGCAGAGACCACAGGATAAATTTTAGCCAGAAGCTCTTCATCCCCTTCCAGTAACTGAAGTCCCGTTTTTACATTCGGTGCAGATATCAAAGCCTCGGCGCTTTTCTTGCGAGACAAAAGCAGCGCCTCTGGGGTTTTTAGTGCCGGAAAAATAAATTGCTTGCTGTCATCCCAGTTGATCCCCGTGTCGTAAAAAAACCGCAGCCTTTCCTGCAGCTTGACCGGGTCGCCGGCAACGCCGCAGAAGTCATGACTTTCAATGATCTCAAGGTCTTTCTCAGGGCATAGATCAGACTTCAGCACCCTCGCCCCGATACTCGAGTAACGGTCGCTCAGTTCTATGAGGTCAGCGGTGTATGTGTCCTCTGAGACCCATCTGAAACTCAGCATTTTTTTGAGTATCGGGCGTTCATTGACCTTCACTTCATCTGCGGCTAAAAAACGCAGGAAAAGTTTCTTGACCGGCTTGGAGGCAATAAAGAGGCAGAACAGAATGGGACTGTTATTTAAATCAATGCCCTCCCATTCATCGACCGTTCTGAAGGTGTCAAAAAACTCTATCAAGCCATGTTCTCGCATCTGGGCAAGGGTATAAACACCCTCAGCCACTTCAACAACGAGCACGGCATCATCAACCCACTTGATTGTTTTCACTGTTTAGACGCCTCTTTTCTTAGGTTCAACCTTGCGGTTGAGCAACCAGCTTCGCTTCTTCCATGAACCCGTGTTCAATCAGGTAGCGCTTCCCACCACTGATGACATAGCTCTTGAAACCTTCCCGCGACAATTCAAAATCTGCAGTAGCGAGGTTACGAAAAAGCGTAGGACGCGCGCTCTTGTAAAGAAACAGGATGTCGTTCCCGACTTTACCTACCAGTGGCTTGGCGTAGGTGGTGTTCTGGCACTCCATTATTTCCCCGGTGCAGTGCCCGCTCAGCCATTCAACCTTGGTGAGGTCGATGGGTGGGAGCGACCATTCACCAATGAAGAGATGCTGGTTATCCCTGGCATACGAGTAGCGCTGCAACTTATCTTTGGCATTGAGATTGACCGCTGAATAGTCACCGAAAGGAAAAATGACTTCAAAACTCTTGGGATCGGCGCCTTCAATCCGGGTAGCACCGAGATATACCGTGGTGCTGTCCATTGAGTAAGCAGCGACTTGATTCGCCTGATCAGGCGTCAAGCCAGCCTGACTGGAGCGTGCGACTCGAAAGTGTGCCGCATCGGTACTGAGCAACCAGAATGTGCGTCGTTCGAACGTTTCGTGGATTTGCAACCTGGCAGGCAGGTAACACACCGGGTTGAGCCCCTGCGCTACTGATCCAACGCCTGTACCGCTGCAGGGGCTTTCGCGCTCGCGGGACACTGCACCCAAGTACACGCGGCCATCAACGATCTGGAAACTGTCTTTTTGCACAGCATCTTTCTCCTTCGAACAGTCGCGCTCCCGATCAGGTGGGCGAGGGTTCGCGAAGGTCTCGGCAAAGGTCGTATCAAACCAGCTTTCGGTACAGCTGAACGTCTCAAACGCCTGACTCGTCAGCGGCAGCCAACACGTAAAACACAGCACCACTATTTGCGCCGTCGAACAGCGTTCCAGGGAACGACTTCTGTTTGGCATTTCCTGCTCCATGCACAGCAACCTGTTGACGCCGCCAAGGGGGGGCGCGCCTGTTCACTCGACCAGCGTCAATGCACCATCGACATACCGCACCTCGCGCCCCAGCCACGCGGGGTCGACATCGGGCATCACCGCCGAGGGTTTACGAAGCTCACGCAGCAGGGTCGAGCCATGTGACAGACGCCCTCCCATGCGTGCAATCACCGCACGGGCATTCTGATAATGAGCGTGACGTCCGGGGTCCAGAGTGTCCTCGAGCAAAATATCCTCACCCAGAACACCCTGCACTTGCCCCGGATAAATCATGAACCCGGCGGCGTGTTCGGTTCCCTCACTGCCGTCCTGCCAAAAACTGCCAGCACGGTTGCGAACATCCGCGTGCGGCTTAAACCAGTAAGCTCGTTCAGTCATTGGCATGGCGTGATGCAGACGAAAAAACACCCTCATCAGATTGTCGCGATACCACTCTCGCACTTGCAGATAATAGCCACGCAGACCGGGCAAACCGGCGCAATGCGCCAGTTTTATAGCGCTCGACCATGTCGGGAATGGCTGCAACGGCAGGTCTGTCAAAGGCGGACGAGCAGTAGCCGGATCAGTTTCCCACGGCAAGCGATGAGGACAGTGCTCAAGGTCATGGTAAGCGGTCGGCGGGCGGCCAAAGAGGTCGCCGCCACTGCTGGCAAGTGCGGTTGCAATGCACAGGTTGCCCTGCACCACGAACACATAAAAACGGGTGAACCAGTCGGCAAACTGCCTGCCATCAGCATCTTGTGCCTGGAGGGCGCTGAGTTCCCGGTCAAAACGCTGCAATTGCTTTTCCAGCGTCAGCAAATGCCCGCGCGCGATGCGTTGCATGCGCAGGAACAGTGGCAGCGAACGCAGCAATCGCATGGGCCGCCAAGGCAGGTGCGGCGTTGCGCCGCCGACTTCACCGGCGTAGCTGCTGGAGGCAACGCCCCAGTCGGCCAGGCGAGCGAGAAACAGATCATTGTTGATATAGGAAGCACCGCCGAACAAGGCGGTAAACGGTTCGTTGTCCTGCAACACCCGAGGATCCCAGCGCGCCATGATTGCCGGAATACTGCCAGCAGCGCGGCGCTGAGCGTACTCCACCAGACGGCTGGGCTGAGGCGGCAGGATCTCGGCGATGTTGGCCGCGGTCAAGTGACGACGCCAGCCGTAATCACTGATCGGTCGATACTGCAGCAGCCACAGTTGTCGGCCGTCCCACGCCCACTCGACATCGCCCGGCACATAGTGAAAGACCCGCAGTACACCTTGCAGAAAATCCCAGAGCTTTTCCTGGGTCAAACCGTGAGCTGACTTGAACGCGTGACTGCTCCAGGACTCACCCAGACGGGAAATAACAGCGCGTTCAGGGCTTGCCTGGCCGTCAGCCAAAGATTCAAGGTGGCCTTCAACCCACTCCAGCTCGACGGCCAGATGACGAGCGAAAGCAATTCCGGAAAGCACCGGCGCGATGAACCGCTGCACCACCACTTCTTCAACGCCCGCGTCGTGCAGTTCGGTGACACGTGCAGATACGTTAGACGAAGGTTCGCGCAGGAAAGTAGTGCTCAGGCCCGCGTTCGCAGAGTCCGCCTGATCCTCACCAAAGCTGGAGGAACGCACCGCCCAGGTAGCATCCGGCTGGCTGGCTAGAAATGCAGACAGGCCGCGATCGTCACCCTGTACCAGTGACAACGCCGGCGGTACCGGTTGCCCGGCGCAGGCGGCCAGACGCAAGCGTCCACCTTTGGTATGGGCGACAAATCCGAGCTGCTTCGATTCCAGCCATTGTACGAACGCAGCGGGCGAATCGATCCACGGATAATGGCCCCAGCCCGGCTGCAAACTGATGGTCAGGTCAGCGCGGGCCAGAATAGCGGACCATGCCGCTGCCTGCTCAATGCCCAACACTCCATCCTGATCGCCCCAGACCAGCTCGATCGGGTCTTGCACCCACTCCAGCAAAGGCAACGCGGTGTCGGCCCGCAACAAGTCCCAATACGGCATGAACGCACGGCAGCGGGCATACCCTTCACCCATGCGCTGATAGTGACTGGCGGGCCAGGTCTGCCGAGAGAACTTGCGGGCAAACAATGTGGGCTTGTTGGCCAATAGCCAATGGATGGTTTTGCGAATCGGCAGTGGCGACATCAATGCAGGCAAACGACGTTGCCAGAGAAACGCACCCACCGGCGCCAGCAAGACGCTCCTGCAGAAATGCCCAGGCCGACGTTGCAGCGCATGCATCACCAGCAGAGCATTGACCCCCACCGCCACGATAGCGCTGCCGCTCACGGTCGCGGCTAACAGTGCCTCGGAGTAGCTCGCCAGGTCTTCGCAAGGCGGCTCAGGGTTGCTGCCAAAGCCTGGCAGCTCCAGGGCGGTAACCTGATAGTGCTCGAAGTAAGGCAGCGCGTCGTCCCACCATTCGGCGCTACTGCCGTTGCCCGCCAACAGATACAGAAGTGGCTTGCTCATGCGCGCGCCTCAGGCAAATTAGCCAGACTCAGAAGCATTCGGTCAGACATTGCTGGGTCCCTGCCCTATGGCGCCACGTTGATGCTTACGGTCAAGGCGATACAGCCACACCAAAGGTGGCAGCAGCATGAGCAGTGCAAAAGTGTCGAGCCACAGATGCGACCAGACCCCGACTTGAATTGAGAGCAGTATGTCCTGAGGTGCCCAGAGCACCAGACCTGCAATCAGCCAACCCCAGACCATCGGCGTTTTCTGGCGATTGCCAATGTGCACCAGGGCCAGCATGTATAACGAATAGCTTTGCAGCGTCGCGCCAAACAAGGCGAGCCACCACGTCTGTTGGGCCCGGGCAGACGTCGGCGCCGCGCCGGTCCAGAAAACCTCTTCAAGGGAGCTCAGATAACTATCGAACAGGCCAGACTGAGCGGTCCATGTAAGTACCACGCTCGCCAGAAGATGCCCTGACACCATCACATAAAGCCACATCACCAACGAGCGTCGGCGAGTAAGAAATGAGTACGACATTCTGCGTCCTGCAGCGTCCGTTGAAGACGCCATTTAAAGGTTTGCTAACGGGCTAAATACATTAACCCTCGCCCGCGCGGGGGGCTGATCGAGAAACCTTGCGACGTAACCGCTTCACCATTAGAGCATCAGGTTTTGGTCGACGCCCTTTTAGCGGCCTCGGCTTTGAGCGCTTTGGTTTTACCGTGCTCTGCCAGCAACTCCAGTGTTTGTTTGCTGGCTTTGGGATGATTGAGCAGGTACTCGTGGAAGAGTTTGTTGCCGGCCCGAATGAGCTGCAAAACAACCGTAGGTTCGTTGTAGTCTTCTTCAAAGCGCATCATCTGGCTTTCCAGCCGATAGTGCCCTTCAGCGGTCTGCTCCGAAGTGTCCTGAGCGAAAAGCTGCACCCGTAATTCATCCTGCTCCAGTACGTGTAAAAATAAAAACACGGTGGTAACAAAGGTCAGGTATTTACGATTAGTCGCGGTTTGCGGAAGGTACACCTGTGAACAGAAATGGAACATTTGTCCGTTACAGGTCGGGATGCTGGCCTCGGACGCATTCCATCTGGGTGGGCGACGCAGAAAGAGAATGTCTTTCTTTTTGATCATGTCAACGCAAACAGGCCGCGCGGCCTCCCCGTTGCGGCTGTACGTCACTTCTCCATTTTGTGAGAGCGGGTGGTAAATCAGCGTTCCACTGTTCAGTTGTTTCTCTATGACCAGGTAATGAACCGAGAACAATTCACCATATTCAGGGTGGACGTCACCGGTGCTGACACTACCGCCAAACAGATAGAGTTCCCTTTCAATCTGGCTGCCCAAAATCTCCAGGTCGGCCTGCTCGAGTTTAATCCGCTCGATAAATACAGCCTGGTTGCCTTGTATCTCTGGCCAGGGAATGTCCAGCATCGGATCCTTGCCGTTCATGTCTACGCAGATCATGGCTGCTTCAGGTGCATTGTTCACGCTGTCGACCTTTCCCAATGAACAGGATCTCCTGATATTGACGGCCCGAGCGCACATGCGATGCGATCAGGCCAGACAACAACCTTACTTCTGGTCAAGGAACTCTGTCAGGAACCACTGCGGACGGCCGGTCATAGACAACTCGTCGTTGTAGCTGACACGCAGTTCATGGCTTTCACCAGGCAGGTAAAGCTCGCCATTATCTCGATCAAGTCGGAGTACTTCGTAGGGCTTGCCGTCCCTCTGAACGGAATAACGAGTGTCCTTGTTGGTGTTCTCGACTTTCATCTTCTGAATGCGCAAGTTCCACTCGTGATCGACACCCGCCACCTGCACCAATGCTTCATTGGCAGACCGATCGCCGATGCGCAGGACCCAGACCTTGACGCCCTTCTCGCCACTGTAAGCGAAAATTTTATCAGCGACTTCCGGGCGGGCCTCTTCGGACATTGCAACGGATGAACCCAACAGGCAGACACTGAAAAGCACTGCCCAAACACTCCTGATTACTGACATCGATTGTCTTCCTTAGCGAGAAAAAGTCCGGGGATAATACATAAATAAAAACATTAATGAAGCGTGGATAACGCATCCAGTCCGCTGTCAGTCACTGGACTTCTGCGTTGCCACTTGAAGTTGTGAACTTCCACACACCGCTCGACGGTTTCATTCCAGACGACTTCAAACCCAGCAGTTTTCAACACTGTGGCCAGCCGTTGCCCCACCTTGAGAGCCTGTGCAGGATCATCACTGATCGCCCCAAAGGCGATGTACAGAACATCACTCTTGATAACACATTCAACGTCTTGCCCATGATAAAAGCAAAAGCCGTGATAATGATCATCGGGGGCCTCGTCAAGCGCTTCAGCCACTTCCGTAAAACCATCCGACGTCTCATAGCCCGCATTCTGGAGGGCACAGATACCGTCTTCATGGAGGTGATAGAACACATCATCGAGTCGATCGCAGGCAGTTACCTGCGGCCAGTTACGCTCTGCGTCGAGCTTGCGTTGCAGCTCCGGCAGGATCAACGCCTTCAGCGCGGGAACATCACAGTCGCCGTCAATAATGTCATCGATCATCGCGTCCATTTCTTCAGCCGTGTAGAAGCCAGACGACACCCACATCCGTATGCTGTCCGCAACGTACTCATTACTGTCTGCCATTGACACCTCGCCAGCGTAAACAATCAATACTGATACTGTTGTCTCTGGTGACTGATCAGCCAATAAAAACTGCACATCCTTGCATGCGCCTGTCATGGACTCATGAATCGGGTTGTAGTTCTCTATGCATGTTTTTTACTCAGGAAAAACCTCCTGCTGGCGCAAAAACTTGTTTATGCCCGATTGATCCTGAAATCCCACTGATCAAAATTTTCCTCATCACGCACAACCGGTAACGACTCGACAGTAGTGATCCCCAACTCATAGACGCTTCGTGAGAATCCTTCATTCAACTCACTGAGGCCAGTGATGCTCAATGCGTAGAGCCCCGGCAAAATATCCAGATAATCACTATTCCCCAGGCGATCTGAGAGCCGGGCTTTGTAATTCAGAAAGAACTCAGGGTCCCAATCCGTCAAGGCATGCAGATCGGCAATAATCAACAGGCCGCTGGTGACGTTCAGTGGAATATCCGTGTATCGAAAAACCGCTTCGCTGCGTTGTTCAAAGGGAAACGTGAGCTCATCACGCAAACGAAACACATAGTCTTCTTCGGGCAGTGGATACAAGGGTACAACCGCCCCGCTCTGCACTGCCAACCGCCCTGTTTCGCTTTTTTCGACGAACACCTCAAAGAGGTTTGAAGCATCAGAACACTGCTCAGCGACAAAACGGTGCAACACGACGGGGTCGAAAATAACCACACCGGGGCTGAAGGTTTCTATGTTTGCCTCAGTTTTCATTCGTCACTTCCAAAGGCTGACCAGGATCTCGCTCTGATGACTGATCCGTGGGACCGAATTCATTCGGGAAGGCGGCATTCCAGTCGATACAAAGGCTGCGGTTGTCCCGGCCCCTTCGCGAATGAATTCGTCTACCAGAATTGTGTTTGCAGACAAACATCGAATCTCTCACCAATTACTTGAGCGTGCCAGTATTGAACCAACATTTCAAAAGGTGATCTCAAATGGCTACGTTCAGCCCTCAGGCTCATTAACAGCAACGCGCCGTCAAACCAGGGATAGGGAATAGATTAATGATTGTCGGAATTGACCTGGGCACCACTAACAGTCTGGTTGCCGTCTGGCATAACGATGCCAGCGTGCTGGTGCCCAATGTACTGGGCCATGTCCTGACCCCTTCGGTCGTAGGGCTGGATGAGGAAGGCCGGATACTGGTTGGCCAGGCTGCACGCGAGCGCCTGCATACTCATCCCGGCCAGACCGCAGCGTTGTTCAAACGACACATGGGCAGCGCCCATACCGTTCAATTGGGTTCACGGTCATTTCGCCCCGAGGAATTGTCGGCGCTGGTACTGCGCAGTCTCAAGGAAGATGTTGAGCGCGCTTACGGCGAACCGGTGACCGAGGCTGTCATCAGCGTCCCGGCCTATTTCAGTGATGCCCAGCGCAAGGCCACCCGCATCGCGGGTGAACTGGCCGGGCTGAAAGTCGACAAACTGATCAACGAACCGACCGCAGCCGCATTGGCCTATGGCTTGCCTCAGCGCGACAAAGAGACTTCGTTCCTGGTCTTCGACCTGGGCGGCGGCACCTTTGACGTGTCAATTCTTGAGCTCTTCGACGGCGTCGTGGAGGTCCGTGCCAGCGCCGGCGACAACTACCTGGGCGGTGAAGACTTCGACCATTTGCTGGCCGAGCGCTTCATCCAGACCCAACGCGATCAGCCTGATTTTCCCGCCCCACAGTCGATCATCCAGCCGCTGCGCCGCGAAGCCGAACGTGTGCGCCAGGCACTCGGGCAGGATAACGACAGCGAGTTCGTTTTGCGGGTAGATGGCAAAGAGTGGAAGCACGTTTTCACCCAGGACGATATGAGCACCTTGTTTGCGCCCTTGCTTGAACGTCTGCGCAACCCCATCGAACGCGCGTTGCGTGATGCCAAAATCCGCATCAACGAACTCGACGAAGTATTGCTGGTGGGCGGCACCACACGTATGCCGCTGGTTCGTAAACTTGCCGCCGGCCTGTTCGGTCGTTTTCCTTCGATTCATCTCAACCCTGACGAAGCCGTGGCTCACGGCGCAGCCATACAGGCTGCGTTGAAATCACGCAGTGCTGCACTTGAGGAAGTGATACTTACGGACGTCTGCTCCTACACCATGGGCATCGAGATCTCGCAAAGAGTCGGCAAGGATCGTGAGAACGGCCACTATTTACCGATCATTGAACGCAACAGCACGGTCCCGGTGAGCCGGGTTAAAACTGTGTCGACGGTTGATGATTTTCAGGACAGTGTGATGGTCTGCATTTACCAGGGCGAAAGTCGCCTGGTACGCGACAACATTGCCTTGGGTGAACTGGATATTCCCGTCCCGCCACAAAAAGGCCCCGTGGATCTCGACGTACGCTTTACCTACGACAACAACGGCATTCTGGAATGTCAGGTGAGCATCCCTGCCACCGGAGAGCAGCACGTACTGGTCATCGAAAATAACCCGGGCGTACTGAGCACCAAAGAAATTGCCGAGCGTCTGCAAGCGCTTGCCGCACTGAAAGTGCATCCCCGTGATCAGCAGATCAATACCCTGCTGGTCGCCCGTCTGGAGCGCATGTATCAGGAGAGCCTGGGCGATCTTCGTGAGGAGATTGACCGCTGTGCGAATCGGTTTCAGCAGGCATTGGCAACCCAGGACGAACACATCATTCGTCAGGCCCGTAGTGACCTGAGCGAGCGCATCGCGCGGCTGGAAAGAGGCGGCGGATACTGAGCCATGGTGTCGACTTTCGATTGCTGGGAAATACTGGGCCTGCCTGCCGGATCCGATGAGCGCAGCATCAAGCGCCAATACGCCAGACAGCTAAAGACCACGCGCCCGGACGAAGATCCGGTCGCCTTCCAGCGACTGCGTGAAGCGTATGAGCAAGCCCTGCAGATCATGCGTGATGGCGGCCTGGACGAGAGCGAGCAAGCTGCTGCTGACTTCATGGCTGAACCCTTTGTTGTCAGAAGCCACCCCCATGAGCCTCTCAACCCGACACCTTCACCCTACGAGCAAGCCGTCGAGCTGTTCTCCAGATTTGATGACGCAGACGTTGAGCAGTATTGGGATACAGCCTCGGCCAAAGGCTGTGGCCCTGAGTTCGAGCGTCTTCTGTTCCAGCGATGTGCAGACGACCCTGAAGCGCACACTGCGCTATTGACGTGGGGTCTGGAAAAACGTCAATGGCTGACGCCGTGGCAGCAGATCATTGGTGGCGAGTTTCAGCAACAACGGCTTGCCTTTGCTCTCACCACAGTGCTTTATAACCGCCTTGATCAGCACATGGCTGCAGGCGAAGACGCGTATTTTTTCGACTGCCTGGAGCAGCACAGCCGTCAAGGCTGGCTCAGTGATTTTTCACGCCGCCAGGCACTGCAGGTGCACGTCCTGAATCTGTTCCTCAACACTGAAAGCTGGTCGCCCGCACTATTCCAGCGCGTCTGCCAGTTGTTCGGTTGGGACGATGAAGCGGCAGTGGTGCCCATTGCGGATAAGTCATGGCAATACCTGCGTCGGCGCTGCGAGCAACAAGCCTGGCTTAACGAGTTACGCAGCCTCATGCAACTGCGCGAACAACAACCCAGTGCGCGCGCTAATGCCGCCACTCTGTTTCTGCTCTGCACCGCCCCTGCACAGCAAGCGCAACTGGCTGCTGATTTTGGCGAGGAAGACTGGCTGGCCTGCGAACAACTGTCGGAGATTTTTGCCAGTCAGTACCCTGACCTGCTGGGAATATTCCCTAACCACAACCCCAGGTTCTGGAAGGCACTTGTCTTACACAAGGCGCCGCTCTACGGGCTGAAACGCAGCGCCTGCGTCATCACCCTCGCCCTGATACTGAACAGCATGGATCAACCCGACTTCATGTTCACGGTCACACTAATCCTGCTGCCACTCTATATCGCGGGCGGCGTGTTGGCGGCTTACGTCGGTAAATGGTTACTGAGCCACTGGGCGTCGCTGACGCAATACCTGTATGACGTGGACCTGCAAATCAGCCTATGGTGTGTGCGACACAATCTGATCAAGGATCGTCGATACCTGGTGATCCGTAACAGCGGCGGTTATCTAGCACTCGGATTTCTAATATGGAAGTTGCTCGGGATACTCGGCCTCGCGGCTTATGTGCTGACCGGAGCCATAGGCCTGCTGCGGTTTGCCGGTGCCGCGCCTGCAGACCGTCAGTACCGTTGGCGAAAGCCGTTGCAGGCGATCTATCGGATTGCCGGACTCAGCCCGTTGCAATGGCTGTTTGGCGTTTCGATGCTGTGTGTCATCGGCTATGTGCAACTGCACATGCCCGGCACCGTGCTGACTAAAGGTTGATGGCTGCGCATCAAGGGCTGTGGGGGAACTGGTTGTGGACATAAGCATCCAGTAGCCCCGTTACCCACGCAGAGTCCGTATTGCTTTCGAGGTGATAAGCAATCAGACCGAAATCATCGCTGACATACCCTGCAAGCTCGGCATTGTCCGAGACTGAAAAAACTTTTTTGAATACCCACTCTCTCAACAGGGTGATGTTTTCAATCACCTCACCGGCCAGTGGAGTGCTTTGCACAATGAGGTGATGCTGGGTCCATTGCTCATCAAACCCCGCCTCATCGCGGGCATCAAGCATCGAGTCCCAGTCAGGGTTGCCTGCACACAACGCTTCAAAAAAACCGTCTGCGCGAACGAGACTCCACAATGCATTCAAATCTCGAACAATCATGAAAAACATCTCCGAAAATCCATAACCGAGGACACGCAACACTCAGTGCCCCCACTACAAAACTGCTGCACGACGTCTTTATGGCATGAGCATATCGCACTGAGATCGACTTTGGTCATCACCTGCATGACTTGCTCTTCGTGACTCATATGTACCTTCTGACTGGAGCAATACATGAAATACGACGATGCTTCCTGGCACTACCTGGGCACCTTCCCCAAGCATCTGCCAAAAGCGGCTGGCGCCACTCATATCGGTATGTTTCTCGCGTGGATGCTGATGAATAACCTGGCCAGCGAAGAACTGGAAGAAGATGCCGAGAGCGAACTTGCCCAACTCAAGGCTCGCACCCTCACCGGCGCACAGTTTCTAATGACCGTACTGGACGAAAAGCTGACGGACCAGGAGTTCTCTGAAACAGGCAATGCATTTGCCGTTTCCTATTACGAAGGTTTGAATAACGACAGTCGCTACGTCGACGACTACCTGCAGACCTTTGGCGTCAGCATCAAAACCCTCTACAGCGTTGAGGACAGCTGGGACCATTACGACCAACTCTCTGCCGCGATGGATGCACGCTTTGCGGCCTGGAATGCGGCCGGGCGGCCCGAACATATTGTTTGAACGAGCCTGGCGACGAGCATTACGCTTTTCTTCAACATCAACGTACGGTCAGAGGGAAATAGAATGGATGAGTCGTTGCAGGCATTTGAACGGTTTGTAGCGCAATTCAATGCGTGGCCTGACTCCCTCGGGCACCTCACCTTTAACGCCGCCCCGGCTAATCTTCCGGCCATCGCCGAGATGCCGCAAGCGGGCCTCATGCGCAGGTATTTCGAGCACATAGACCTCTCGGCGGACCCCATGATTGGCGCAGACTTCGGCCTGGAACTTTATGGTCCACTGAGGCTGGAAAAAGCACAACAAGGTTGGCATGGAACAGACAATGACGACCCTGCGTGGGGCTGGAAAGAAGGCTTCACTGTCTTCGCGGATCGCAACGGCGATGTGCTGGTTTATGACCGCCACGATGCCTGTTCTGCCATTTACGGATCGATTCAGAAAAGGTCGTTCAAGGTCGCATCAGACATCGTTTCATTGCTAAAAGCGTTACAAGCCGGGATCACGGTGCAATTGCAGGAATTCAATGATGACACCCTCGACGACGACATGAGTCCCAAACCTGCCTTTCTGGATAGAGTCAGAGAAGTAGTGGGCAATGTTGAGGGCGCCGACGTGGATGGCTTTATGAAGTTCTTTTTTGAATGAACATGTGGGGCTGATCTTATATTCAGCGGCCGCCCCGGTCTTTCAATCCCACCCAATAGGTGTAACCCAATGAGCTTGCGCTACGACTACAAAAATCCGCCTGCGAGTGCCGAAGACATCGCTATGGCCATGCAGCAGTGCGATATAAAACCGGA
This sequence comes from Pseudomonas syringae group sp. J309-1, assembly GCF_032582135.1. Taxonomy (NCBI): domain Bacteria; kingdom Pseudomonadati; phylum Pseudomonadota; class Gammaproteobacteria; order Pseudomonadales; family Pseudomonadaceae; genus Pseudomonas; species Pseudomonas syringae group sp. J309-1. Next base: position 149,015 of record NZ_JAWHNU010000003.1, read on the forward strand.
GGCATGGATAACCGGGTTCTGGGCACAGTGCAACGGCGCGATGATCGAAGACCTTGTGCTTATCTATGCCACGGACGAGATCCCTGAACGCCAACAGGCCTTCGACATAGCGACGTCTTTTCCTGATCACCTGCTCATTGGTGACGACTCTGGCGGTCGTTTTGTATTACTGGAGCGCTCGGCAGAACCCCGGTTTTACCTGCAGGACTCGGGAGATCCTTTCATCGAGGACGCAGAGGTTTTTTCGTCCCTTGACGCACTGGTCAGAGCTGTCGTTGACGGAGACTGAGCATAACCACATGGAGCACATCGCTGACATGCAACCCTCACAAGACCTTATCCACCAGCCTGACTATCAGGCGCTGTCCGCGCAACAACAAAGACTGATGATCGCCAGCTATACGCTCAGAAGTCAGCGTTTGGTCGAGATGTTTGATCGTCGTTATAACCAACGTCTGGCAGATATCTTTTGCCGTGGCTTATCGGCTTACGTCGCCGGGCGTGCCAGTGATATAAGCGACCTGCACACCGAGATCGAGGCCCACATACCTGACACCGATGAGTTCAGTGAGCAGGAAGCGAGCTATGCACAAAACGCGTTTATCGCCCTGCTTTATCTGATGGAAGCGACAGCTACCGGGGACGCTGCTCTATTGCAGCGCAGTGTCGACATGACCCTGCAAAACGTTGACTTGCTGTATTACGAACGCGACCCTGACTACCTACAAATGGAACTGACGGCCGCAGAGCAGCATGTTCTCTATAACTTGCTGGAGCAGGCAGCAACCACTTCTTCGGCAGAGCCCGCCACATTTGAATTAATCGAAGCAATGACTTCACCCCACAGGCTGTGATTGTTTTTCAACCTGATGGAATGATTTGATACCGCTGCTTGAACAGCCTGAGTGAGGCCTGATGAAAACTTACAGCATTCGCGAAGTACTGCAGAACATCGCAGACATGCCCGACAGCTGGTACTACTTGCCAGCGACTCAATGGACGCTAGATACCCGCGGCGCGTTCTCATTGGACAGCCGGGATTTCGCACCCGATTCCACCGACTACCTGCCCCCGCAGGTGGCCAGTGAAGGTTGGGTGGAGACCTTGGAGAAGGCCATGATTGAGGACGTCATCTTCAACGCCGACCAGCAATTGCCTCAAGCATCGCTGGAGAACTACTTCCAGGCCTTTGAATTCTTTTACCAAAACGATGCGTTCATGGAGTTTCAGCCAGACCCGCGCTGATGAACAATGATCGCTAGCCATAAGCTGCCACGAGAACCCCATGTCGACTTTGAACATTGAGCAGTTTCAACGGGATGTACTGAAGGCCTCCATGAGCGCCATCGAACAGTTTCGAGCGGACTTCCCGAACGCAAAGGTCTGCGGATTCGCGCTGTATTCCGATGGCGATGCACGAACGCTGGTACCCGCCTTTAACACTCAAGACCATTTGGAACGTGTCAAAGCTGAATATCCCGAGGAATGGCAATACCTCAAGTGGTATCCCGCCGAATGGAGCCACGAAGCCTACGCTGGGGATTACTTCAACGATCTGTGCAAAATGCTCTGGAACCTGGCCGACGCGACCACCGAGGACAATTTCGTGGCGCACCGCAAACATGTATTTGAGCAATGTGTCATCGCCCTGAAAAAGCTGACAACGACCTTCGACGATGCCATTTACGTGTTTGCGGTTTCGGACTTTGAGTGCCCGGAAGACGAGATTGCCTGGGTTACAGCTCTCAACACTCCAGAACAGGCCGACGAATTCAGGACATGGATGGAGTCACCCTCCAGCTGAAACCGCGAATACCGGGATATCCAATAGTTATACAAGGACTTGAATCATGAGCATCGTCGATACCTACCTCGTCGGCCTGCACAAAGCCTTACCAGCCGAACAACTCAATGAGCTGAAACATGCACACGGCGCTTCAGCGGCTGACCTGCAGCGGCTCACCGATCGTTATCCGTTGTGCCCGGCAAGCCTTCTTGAGTTGCTCGGCCAGATCGACGGCACGCATTACCGGGATTATCCGGACGGCAGAGTCATGGTCCTGATACTTGGCTCCGATGTATTCGAGTACCCCTACTACCTCAGTTCGGTCGATCAGATCCTTGAAGAAATTGAGACTTACACCCGAAGCATTGAGCAAATTTATGCAGGCTATCTTGACGAACCCGACCTCGTCGGCCCCGGGATCGACATAACGCTGGGCATGCATGAGCGTCTGTGTTTCTCGCATTGCATGAACAATGGCGGCAGTTCCAGACTGTATATCGACTTTAATCCAGCGCCCGGTGGCACTGTGGGTCAGGTCGTGCGCTACCTTCACGATCCTGACAGTTACAAGGTGATTGCGCCGAGCTTCGATCAGTACCTGCAACAGTTGATTGACGATAATTACGCCTTCGTTTTCGAGGATGAAGACTACTGACGTTTTGTAAGTCCAGGGTTTTACAGCTCAGCCTGGACGATAAACGTGGCAACCTGAATCCAGTTTTTCTTTTTAAAGGCACCCCATCATGAGCCTCGTCGAAACTTATCTTGCCGGTCTGCGCGAGGTGTTACCGGCCGAAGATCTCGATCTACTGAAACACGCACAAGGTGCTTCTGCGGCAGACTTGCAGCGGCTCACCGAACGTTATCCGTTGTGCCCGGCTAGCCTGTTGCAACTGCTTGGCCATTTCGACGGCACGCATTGGGAATCCCCGGACGACGAGTTCGTAGCGCTGATACTGGGCTCCGACCTGGCCCGTTTTCCTTACTACCTGAATTCGGTAGAAGACATACTTGCCGAGGCTGACGGCTTTTGTACCGAAAGCATCGCAGAAATTTATGAAGGCTGGCCGGATGAGGAAGGCGAACTCGCCGGAGAAGGCATTGACCGCACGGTGGGCATGAACGAGCGGCTTTGCTTTTCAAATTGCCTCAACAACGGGGGCACTTCCAGACTGTATATTGATTTCAATCCGTCACCGGGCGGGACAGTGGGTCAGATCATGCGCTTTCTGCATGACCCGGATAACTATGAAGTGATTGCGTCCAGCTTCGATCATTACCTGCAACAACTGATTGATCACGACTACCCGTTCATTCGCCGGGAGACCTGACGCCTGCTTACTGCCAGGGAAATGAGCGATGGGTCACTCGCTGCAACGGAATCGAGAGCGCGGAAAAACGCGCTTCGATCTGCATACACTGATCGCCGGTTATGCGCTCTCCCAGGCAAAAGGGCAACGCCCGACATCCCTCTAGCGCACTGGCAATGTTGATCTCAAGAATCGCGCTAACCTCCCGCGCCGCGACACTCAACTGGTCAGGCGCGCATTCAGCCAGAAACAGGTCGTACTCAGCGTACAAGTCCCGCGCCAAACCGGGTTCTGCTGCCTTTGGTTCATCACCGCCTGGCACCTCCAGAAAGGCATCCCGCTCAGAATAATGCTCAAGGGCGATGGCGTAGTCTTCAAGGCTAGAGTGCGGCTGCTGGCGTTTCTGTACGGATAACACGTCTGCAAAAGTAGCCGCCTCAAGGCACGACGACAGATCGTGCTGAGCGCCAAACTCCGACACGCGACGCTCGTCCTCATCCTCTTCATCGCGCGTAACCAGGTAAAAGCGGCTGTCCAGCAATGCTGTGTCACCCTGAACGTAGACCCAGACGTATCGGTTCCATAAAGCCCGATCATCGGAGCATGCAGCAATAGCCTCGACGGTTTCACGAAACGACTTGAGCTTCAACATCCTGCAACGTCTCCTTGCGCGTAATGAGCGGTGACTATACCAAGGCTTCAGGAAAACGGGTCTGCCGAGCAGGCCCTGAGTGCGCATCAATCAATAGTCAAAGGTATCTACCACCGAACGCCGCTGATTGTTGAATCCCGCACGGACTTTTTCATCGCATAAGTATCCAATTCCGATACAGGCACTGCCTTTTCAGAATCACACGTTCTCCGTTCAGGGATACCTATGACCTTCTACATTTATCTACTCGCATGCTGTGCTGCAGCCGCAACGGGCATCATCTTCAAACCCGGGGCCTGGTACGAGTCACTTCAAAAGCCAGGATTCACCCCACCGAACTGGGCCTTCCCGGTGGCGTGGACGACGATCTATCTGCTGCTCGCATGGGCAGGGTATCGCTTGACCCTGATCCCCGGCAGCGAGATCGTGCTCGCGCTTTGGGCTGCACAAATAGCGCTGAACACGTTGTGGACACCGGTATTCTTTGGCGCGCACCGCATCGCCATTGCGATGGTAGTGCTTGCGCTGCTTTGGGCAGTGGTCGCCACCATGGTCGTGATGTCTTTTCAGCTGGACATCGTTACGGGGCTCATTTTACTGCCCTATCTGGCGTGGCTCTCCGTAGCGGCAGCGCTGAATTTTTATATTCTTCGGCACAACCTTTAACGTTAATTCTGTGCGCACGGACATCACTAAAGAGCCCCGGTAGCCTGCAAAGCTACCGGGGCTCTTTGTTTCACAAACGCTAGAAAGAGCAGCTCAGGCTCTATAACTCAGCCTTTCTAACTCAGGCTCTATAACTCAGGAGAACGCCCAATCCTGCGCAGGTTCTGATTGAGCGCCCACCAGCTCCACCTCTACAGCTGCGGCGGCGACGTTCTGCGGCGCGAAGATTACGGTGTCTTGCAGCTCCGTCAACGGCCAGCGTTCGTCCAGGGTTAACTCAAAGCGCTGGCCCAGATCGTTGGTCTCGTAGTTCTTGAGGTAAGTGCGGCCCAACTCTGCGTTGTAACTGAGTTTAAGCGTGTCGCCAGTACCATCTCCGAACCCGGTAAAGCCCAGAGCCGAAACATCGATGTGATCAAACCTCTTGTCGAAGTTTTCAATGACGTCGGAGAAGCTGTCCGTGGCAGTGCGGTAGCTATCGCGGATGGAGGTGTAAAGGAAAGTGTCTGCGCCCTCCCCGCCGTCCAGAATATCGCGACCGGCACCACTCTGAATAACGTCATCTCCCCCGCCGCCATTGATATGGTCGTTACCGCCCAGTCCCTGGATTATCTCGGCGATGGCCGAGCCGTTGATCACGTCAGCGCCTGCGGTGCCTTTGATGTTCACCGGTTCGAATACCAGGTTGTCGGTGTTCAACTGATCGAGGTAATTCCCCTCAAGCACCAGTTCGAAGCGTTGCCCTTGAGCGTTGGTCTCAAAGTTTTTCAGGTAGGTACGCGTACCTTCAGCGTTTACCTGAAGTGAAAGCGTGCCGTCCAGACCATTGCCCAGGCCGGTAAAGCCCAGACCAATCAGGTCGATACGATCTTGAGTCGCGTCGAAATCAACAATACGGTCACTGCCAGTGGTGGTGCCGGTACGGTAGCTGTCGCCCACCGCGTCGAACCTGAAAATGTCAGCGCCGGTGCCGCCGATCAGGACGTCCCGCCCGCCGTTACCCTGCAATACGTCATCGCCGCCCAGACCCTTTATGATTTCAGCCTGATCGTTACCAATCAGGTTGTCCGCGCCGGTCCATCCATCAATGTGGCGATTACCGTCCTGACTACCGAACGTAGTATCCAGAGATCCGTCAGCATTAAGCCGGGTAATAGCGTAACCAGCCTGGCCGACAACCACGATTTTTCCGTCTTCCTGCACGGTTACGCCGCGCGCAGAGTAGCCTTCATTAGCACCCAATGCCGGGTGTACAACACCGTTGTCGCCAAAGCTCGTATCAAAGCTGCCATCCGCGTTGAGGCGCACTACAGTAGCGGCGTCGTAAGTCGTGCTGGTACCTGCAACGATGATCTTGCCATCGGGCTGCACAGTGACAGCAGATTGCCCTTGTAGCCCAAACGACTGTTCGAACACCAGGGTGCCGTTGTCAGCAAAGCTGGTGTCCAGTTCACCATCAGCAGAGACTCTGACGATGCTGTAGGAGTAGTCACTCATTGCCGAGTAATTGCCGCCGAACAGAAAGCTGCCGTCCGGTTGTACTGTCGTCGAATTGTATACTCCGATGAACTCACCTGCGCCGGTAAAGGTGAACTTGCCGTTATCACCAAACTCAGTGGCCAGGGAACCGTCAGCGTTGAGCTTGGCCACGGCAGGGTAGTCACCCTCCATGCCCGTGATGTAGAGGGTCCCGTCCGGGTTCACCGTAATATGTCCGCCGTTGTCGGCGGGCGGGATATCGACGTCAACAACCCCCGCGCCACCAAAGGAGGTATCCGCTACGCCGTCCTCATTGAAGCGCTGAACACGTACGCCCAACGGCCCGGCGACGGCTGACAGGATATGGCCGTCCGGCTGTACCGTCATATAGATACCCTGGTCCTGGTCTACGCTAGCCTGAACCATCACCACGCCGTCTTCTCCAAAGGTGGTGTCCAGCGTACCGTCCGTATTGAGGCGAATCACCGAATAGTTGTCGCGTGTTTCGTGCTCTTCATAAGAATCGCCCAAGCGCCCCAGAACATAGGTACTGAAGCCGGCAACCAGTATCTTGCCATCCGCCTGCATGGCGACGCTGTTGGCCTTATCACCCAAGTTTGTGGGGGCTACATAAACCTGCCCAGGGGCTGTAGTCACGGTATGCGTGCGTTGCTCTTCCATGTTGCCAATCCTTTAAACGTCATGGGGTCCACGTCAAAGTGGAGTAAGGGCGCTCGCCGAGATGTCGGACGACCGAGCAAAACTCTGACCTCGAATGATGCAACATGTGCCAGAAATCTGTTCAGCAATGGATTTGGGCGGTTTTTAGGTGATGTACGGGCGATGCATTTTCTGTAGGAGCTGCCGAAGGCTGCGAAGCCTTTCTCCTGACACGCCGCGATCGCAGCCTTCGGCAGCTCCTACAGGCCCTATGTTTGCCGCGAGGCTGGTAGGACCGGATTCATCCGGGAAGACGGCATTCCAGACAGCAATGATGTGGCGGATGTACCGATCTCTTCCCGAATAAATTCGGTCCTACAGACTGCATGAAGTTCACGTAGTACTGCTGAGCCCTGCTCATGGATTCATGTTGTAAAGCCCTGTTATCAGCGCAAGCCTGGTGCCATAGGCTCCAGCCATGGAAAAGTCCATCACACCTGTTTTCATTCAGTGCACCTGCGACGCAAGACGGCGGTCGATTGACAAGGAGTAAGCCCCATGAAGTTTGAGACGCCTGCGAGCACCAACCCCATCGATCAAATGAAAGTGATTGGTCAACCCAAGGATCGTGTTGAAGGCAGACTGAAAACAACCGGCACGGCGACGTATGCTTACGAACAGCAGGCCACTGCCAGCGCGCCCGCCTACGGCTATGTATTAGGTGCATCCATTGGAAAAGGCCGGATCTCCTCAATTGATTCGAGCGAAGCACGCCAGGCCAGCGGTGTTATTGCAATCGTAACCTATGAAAATGCCGGGCATTTGGACAAGGGGGAATTTTACGTTGATCGCGCACTTGCCGGTCCTGAGGTGGATCACTATCACCAGGCAGTAGCAATCGTCGTTGCCCACACGTTCGAACAAGCCCGCGCCGCCTCGGCACTGCTTCGCGTCGATTACGTCAAGGAAGCTGGAGCCTATGATCTTGCCGCGCAGCGAGAGTCGGCCAAGACACCCCCGCCGGGTGCGTTCGGCCCTCCTCCACAAACCGCTATCGGGGATTTCGAAGGCGCGTTCAAGCAAGCAGCTTTCACCCTCGACGGTCATTACACCACCCCGGATCATGCCCACGCGATGATGGAACCCCATGCCACCATTGCTCAATGGCAAGGAGACAAACTGACGCTATGGACGTCCATTCAGCAAATGAACTGGGGCGTCAGAGACCTGGCCAAGACACTTGGAATCCCCAAAGACAACATTCACTTGATCTCGCCTTACATTGGCGGCGGTTTTGGCGGGAAAGGCACCATTCTGTGTGACGCCGTGTTGGCCTCTCTTGCGGCCAGAGAAGCCGGGCGGCCGGTAAAAGTAGCGCTTCCCCGCCCGCTGATGTTCAACAACCTGACCCATAGGCCAGCGACGATTCAAAGAATACGGCTGGGTGCCAATCCGGACGGCACACTCACCGCCATCGGCCATGAGAGTTGGTCCGGCAATCTGCGCGGTGGTCGTACTGAAGCCGCCACCGCATCAACCCGAACGTTGTACGCGGGCGCGAACCGCATGACCCGTTTGTACCTGGCCAAACTCGACTTGGCTGAAGGCAGCGCCATGCGAGCGCCCGGTGAGGCTCCAGGCATGATGGCGCTGGAAATTGCCATGGACGAAATGGCTGAGAAACTGGGCATGGATCCTGTGAAGTTTCGCGTCATCAACGACACTCAGGTAGATCCGGAGCAGCCAGATCGCCCATTTTCGCAGCGCCAGTTAGTCGAGTGCCTGAATACGGGAGCTGATCATTTCGGCTGGGCTCGACGTAATCCCCTGCCCGGCAAGGAGCTACATGACGGCTGGTGGAGCGGCATCGGCATGGCATCCGCCATCCGTGGAGCGCCCACCACGAAATCCGCCGCTAGCGTCCGGCTGGATCGCGATGGCATCGTCACCGTCGAAACCGACATGACAGACATCGGAACTGGCTCCTACACAATCATTGCCCAGACTGCAGCGGAAATGATGGGTGTGGGCATGGATAAGGTGAACGTGCATTTAGGGGATTCACGCTTCCCGGAGTCCTCCGGGTCAGGCGGCCAATGGGGTGCAGCCTCATCCACGGCGGGCGTCTACGCTGCCTGTGTGAAACTCAGGGAAGCCATCGCGACGAAGTTGGGACTGGACCCAACCACAGCGGAATTTATCGATGGCCAGATTCGTGATGGTCTGAAAAGCATGCCATTGGCACAAGCGGCAATGGACGGCGACGTAATGGCCGAGGACGTCATGGAGTTCGGCAACCTGGCAAAACAGTATGCCCAGCAAACCTTTGGCGCTCATTTTGTCGAGGTCGGCGTCCATGCCGCCACAGGAGAAATTCGCATTCGCCGCCAGTTGGCGGTCTGTGCAGCAGGACGGATACTCAACCCCAAAACAGCCCGCAGCCAGATCATTGGCGGGATGACCATGGGCGCTGGTGCAGCGCTTATGGAAGAAATGATTGTGGATCATCGCCTGGGATTTTTTGTTAATCACGATCTTGCCAGCTACGAGGTACCGGTGCATGCCGACATCCCTCATCAAGAGGTTATTTTTCTGGATGAAGTAGACCCTTACGCAACACCTCTCAAGGCCAAGGGTGTCGGCGAGCTTGGTATTTCCGGAGCTGCCGCGGCGATTGCCAATGCTGTCTACAACGCGACCGGCATAAGGGTTCGCGATTACCCCATCACGCTCGATAAGCTCATTGATCATTTGCCCGCTCTGGGCTGACCTTACCTTCAACTCACTTGGCTTCGGAGTCATCAATGCAGCTCAGCCGGACGAATTTGGCCGATATTGTTTATTTCCTCGCCATCGCTCGGCATCAGAGCTTCAGAAAGGCGGGCCTGGAGGTGGGCATCAGTGCGTCAGCGCTGAGCCATGCCATGAAAGGCCTTGAGGCGCGTCTTGGTGTTCGGCTGCTTAATCGCACAACCCGAAGCGTGACGCTCACGGCTGCCGGTGAGGAGTTGCAGGGCCTCATCAGCTCTCCGATAGATGATATCGGGCAAGCGCTTGAGTCTCTGAACCGCTTACGTGATGAGCCCGCCGGGCGTATTCGTCTGAACGTCTTGAGTGACGGAGCCAAATTGCTGTTGGGGCCTGTGCTGCCGGTATTCGTCGATCGCTATCCGAACATCGAGGTCGACCTGACCGTGACCAACCGGATGGTCGATATCATCGGCGACGGACACGATGCAGGCATTCGTTTTGGTGGCACGGTCCCCGAAGACATGATCGCTCAACGCCTGTCTCCCGATGTGGCATGGGCCGTTGTTGGAGCGCCTGATTACCTTGAGCGATTCGGTACCCCGAAACATCCGGAAGATCTATACCAACACCGTTGTCTACGCGTACGCCTGGGTAACGCACGCATCTATCACTGGCAATTCTCGAAAGAGAATCAACAGATGGAGATTGACGCGCCCGGCACGATAACCATCGATGAAACCCGCGTCGGTGTAGCAATGGCGATGCGTGGCGCCGGCTTGATGTACGTTCCCGCGACGGTCGTTGAACGACAGATTGCGGAAGGCTCGCTGCAGCGAGTTCTGGAAGACTGGACTCATTACGATCCGGGTTTTCACATTTACTACTCAAGCTTCAGGCTGGTTCCTGTAGGCCTTCGCCTGCTCATTGACCTCATCCGCGAACTCGAACCGATGGGTCCCCTTCCATAGCGTTGGCATGCCCCATCCGAATGGTGACAAAAACTGTCCACATCCCGCTATAGATTCAACTCCGAAGCCAGCTCAACTATTGGACCAGGTTCGGAGACGTATCATGAAACGCATTCAATATCACACGTACGGCGGGCCGGAAGTGATGCGGGTCGAGGATTTTGACCTCCCTCCCCCAGGCGAAGGCGAAGTTGCAGTCAGTGTCAGGTTTGCTGCGATCAATCCGATTGACTGGAAGTTGCGCAGTGGGCAAATGAAAATCGTCACCGGGAAGAAATTTCCTCGTGCGATGGGTATGGATTTTTCCGGAACGGTTTTATCGGTCGGCCCAGGTGTGACACGTTTGAAAGTGGGCGATGCGGTTTTCGGGTTGGCCCGATTCAAGGAAAGCGGCGCGTTTGCCGAGGCCGTTATCACGAAAGAAGCATTTCTAACCCATAAGCCCGACGATGTTTCATTCGAGGAAGCTGCGTGCCTTGGTACGCCTGGCGTAACCGCATGGAACGGCCTTATCGACAAAGCCAGGCTGCAAGCAGGCCAGCAGGTCTTCATCAACGGTTGTGCCGGTGCCGTGGGCGAAGCCGCTGTACAAATAGGGCTTATGCATGGCGGTATCGTGTCAGGCAGTTGCAGCGCCAGGGACATACAAAGGGCAAAAACACTCGGTGTGCGAACCGTCTATGACTACCGCAATACACAGGTATCCAGTATCGCGGTCCAATTCGATGTCGTTTACGACACCGCGGCGACGCTAGCTGTTTCTACAGGGGTTGCAATGTTGCGCCCGGGAGGCGTGTTTCTGGATCTGAACCCAGGCCCTGGCAAATTCATTCGAGCGATCTTTGATCGCCGACTCAAACCCATCATTGGGTCGCCCCGCGCAGAAATTCTGGATAAGCTCGCCAAGGCTGCCAGTGCAGGAAGCTTCAGAATCCCGATAGGCATATCTGTGGCCCTACACGATGCTATACAACTGATCGGGGACATCGAAAACGGTCGCAAACCTGGCGGTAAGGCCGTCATCGAGATGGTTAACGAGATAGGGTAGCTATGGCCAGAAGTGATCGTTTGTTTGAGCTGATGCAAGTGCTTCGGCGTCATCGCAGAACGGTATCAGGACGAACACTCGCTCAAGAGCTGGGAGTGTCGCTTCGCACCATACGCCGCGACGTTCTGACATTGCAGGGCATGGGGGCCGAGATTGAGGGTGAACCCGGCTTGGGATACGTGCTCAAGCCGGGTTTTCTTCTGCCTCCGCTCTCATTTACGGAGGAAGAAATACAGGCACTGGTAACCGGTGCTTTATGGGTCAGTCGTCATACCGACGACAAGTTTGCCTTCGCCGTTAAAAATGCATTAGCGAAGATTAACGCTGTCCTGCCTCCGGACATGCGACCGGCCTTCGACGATGAAACATTTTATGTCAGCGGCCCTGCATCCCATGCCACACCCATCGACTTGAGCGAGATTCGCCGTGCCCTGCGCAACCAGTGCAAGCTGCGTATCACGTTGTCGATCACACATGCACCCGATATGGACCAGATCATCTGGCCAATCATGTTGGGGTTTATTGAAAACCGGCGTTCAGTAGCAGCCTGGTGCGAGGCTGACGGCAAATTTCGCATGATAGACCTGGATAACGTGACACACGTTGAAGTGCTTGCAGAACGCTACTCCCGCAATCGCCGCCAGATGATCAACGAATGGCGTGCCCTGGACATTTTGCCGTGTAACGAACGTGGTGAGACGTGCTGATCGCGGGCGGCTGGCTACATCGTCTGTTTGAGCTTTTTCATACATGCCTGTTTTGGCAGTGGAAGAAATTAGCAAATATGTAGCTGCTATTTTTGGATAAGTCGCAACTTGCTGGCTGGCGATCGACACCTGGGAATGTCTTGGCAATACCCCATTATGCATATAGCCATAAAGGCGCTCGACTCGAGAAAGTGTGCAGTAACAGTGCATATTCCCAGCCTGCATAATTGCCGTTGCTGGCATCCACCACCTGCCGCAAACAAAAACCTTTCCTCACAACAGGCAAACGCCGAGTTCTCGGCAATAACGGCGATCCACGCCGCTGACCTAGGCGGAAATGGCAAGCAAATTGCTATTCCTTACAGGAAACTAATTTACTCAAAGGGAATGAATAATTTCACCCTGAGGCGTAAATCCAAGCGCTGACGCACTCTGCCCCGCAGGGTCGTGCCAGCGAAATTCCTGACCTCTGGAGATACTCAGCCATGATCCGCCTTACTCGCACAGGCCGCGCCATCTGCGGCCTCCCTCTTGTTGTGGCTTGCTCTTCAGGGTATGCCGATGAAGCTACGCCAGTGATCAACACGGGTGACACAGCGTTTGTGGCGCTGTGTTCGCTGGTCGTGTTGTTGATGACGTTGCCCGGCCTTGCGCTGTTCTACGGTGGTATGGCCAGAACCAAGAATGTGCTATCGGTGATGATGCAGGTGTTCTGCACGGCGGCCTTGATGTCGGTCATTTTTGCGGTGTATGGCTACAGTCTGGTGTTTGGCGACGGCGGCTCGCTGAATGCAATCATTGGCAACTTCGACAAGTTGTTTTTGCAGGGCGTAACCATTCATACAGTGGTGGGGACCATTCCTGAGTATTTGTACTTTCTGTTCATGTTGCTGTTTGCCGCCATTACCCCGGCAATTATTGTCGGTGCATTTGCCGAACGCATGAAGTTTGCAGCGGTGATGGTGTTCATGGCGGTGTGGATCACCATTAATTACATTCCCATGGCGCACATGGCATGGGGCGGTGGCTGGGTGTTCAGTCTGGGCGTGCAGGATTTTGCCGGCGGTAACGTCGTGCATCTCAATGTCGGTATTGCCTCGCTGGTCGGTGCCTGGCTGATCGGTCGGCGACGCGGTTTCGGCACCTCAGCGCTGGCACCGCACAACATGACGATGACCATGACCGGCGGTTCACTGTTGTGGGTTGGCTGGCTGGGTTTCTGCGGTGGCTGCGTGCTGGCCGTCAATGGTTTCGCCATGCTGGTGATGGTCAATACCATGCTGGCCAGCTGTGCCGGTGCGCTGGGCTGGATGCTTGTGGAATGGAAACACCGTGGCCGACCAAGTCTGTTCGGTGCGGTATCGGGCTCTATCGCGGGTCTGGTGGCAATTACCCCGGCATGCGGTTTCGTCGGGCCCATGGGCGCCATCGTCCTTGGCTTCATCGCAGGCCCTCTGTGTGTCTGGTCGGTGGAAAAACTCAAGCCTATGCTGGGCCTGGACGACGCCTTCGACGTATTTGGCGTGCACGGTGTCGCGGGTATTCTGGGTGGGCTTTTGACCCCGGTATTTGCCATGACAGCGTTGGGTGGTCAAGGATTTGCTGAAGGCCGTGACCTCATCAGTCAGTTGATGGTCAATGGCGGCGCGTTGCTGTTCAGCATCGTGTTCTCGGCGGTGAGCAGTTTGGTGGCGTTCAAGATCGCTGCGATGCTATGCGGTGGCTTACGTGTGGATGAAGATGCCGAAGTGGATGGCCTGGACCTGGCCGCCCACGGCGAGGTCGGGTACAAATACTCTAACTGACTCTCAGGATTATTCGGGGTTGATGGTCGGGCTGAAGGTATTCAGCCCGACTGCTTTCGATTCGGCATTGCTGCACAATCAGTGTCTTGATTGCCCTGCAAAAGTAATGAATTCGCTCCCACGAGGTATGCGCCAACCTGAAATCCAACGCGATCCTGTGGGACTGGATTCATCCGGAAGACGGCATTCCTGACGATAAAGAGGCTATGGATGCACCGCCCTCTTCGCGAATGAATTCGCTCCCACGCAGACTGTGTGAAAACCCTCAGACAAAAAAAAACTGCGTGCGCTCACGTGAAATCTTTAAAAGTTTGTGTGGGTCACAGACCTCAAACTCACGTAGGAGCGCGGTTTTTTGAGCGTTTTTTAGCCAGCTAATTGGCTCGGGAGGTTTTCACACAGTCTGCACGGGGTTTGCACCAACGCGATCCCTGTGGGGGACCGGATTCATCCGGGAAGACGGTGTTCCTGTCGATAAAGAGGCTATGGATGCACCGGCCTCTTCGCGAATGAATTCGCTCCCACGGGTTTGCACCAACGCGATCTCGGTGGGACCGGATTCATCCGGGAAGGCGGCATTCCGGACGATAAAGAGGTTGTGGATGTAACGGCCTCTTCGCGAATGAATTCGCTCCCACGGGGTTTGCACCGACGCGATCTCTGTGGGACTGGATTCATCCGGGAAGGCGGTATTCCTGACGATAAAGAGGCTATGGATGTAACGGCCTCTTCGCGAATGAATTCGCTCCCACGGGGTATGTGCCAACCTCAGATCCACCGCGATCCTGTGGGACCGGATTCATCCGGGAAGGCGGCATTTCTGACGATGAAGAAGCTATGGCTCTGAGGGGGATGCAGCTACACGCCCCCTCCCTCCTCTCCAATTAAAAGAAAAAAGCGCCAGTGCAAGATACATCCTGCACTGGCGCCTTTAACCGATGGAAAGACTTCAGCTACGAACCCGGAGTTTGTCTGGATCGTACGCTACGGTACTGGCAGCCACCTGCGCGCGAATACGCTTTTGCTGGCCATCGAGCTTGCCGACTTCCACAGTGGTCCCCGGTTCGCAATAGGCAACGTCCAGTCGGCATAGCGCGATGTTGCGCCCCAGCACCGCAGAGCGCGTCGCGCTGGTGATCACCCCTACCTGAGCTCTTCCCACCCGCACGCAATCGCCATGTGCCGCCACTTCATTGCCTTCCAGCACCAGTCCCACCAGCTTGTGTCGAGGCTGAGCGGTACGCCGCAACAGCGCTTCGCGACCAATGAAATCGGCGGTTTTGCTTTTGAGTGGCACGCAAAACCCAATCCCTGCTTCAAACGGATCGGTCTGGTCGTCGAACTCGTAACCAGCAAATACCAGCCCGGCCTCGATGCGCAGCATGTCCAGGGCTTCAAGCCCCAGTGGCACCAACCCCAAGGGTTTGCCAAGCGCCCAGAGCCGTTCCCAGACTTGCATCGCGTGATCGGGGTGGCACCAGATTTCAAAACCCAGTTCGCCGGTGTAACCAGTACGCGAAACCATCAGCGCCGGGCCGTTATGGTCATCGAGGCGTCCAGTCAGAAAACGGAACCAGCCAAGTTCTTCCAGGGCAGGCTGGGTGCCTGGTGTCCAGATCATCTGCTTGAGCAATTCACGGCTCAGCGGGCCTTGCACCGCGACGTTGCTAATCTGTTCGGAAGCGCTCTTGATCCACACTTTCATGCCGAGTTTTTCGGCCTGCTCGCGCAGCCATACACCGGCATGGTCTTCGCCGCCGATCCAGCGAAACGCATCCTGGCCCAGTCGCAGTAAAGTGCCGTCATCGAGCATGCCACCATGCTCGTAACACATCGCTGAATACACCACCTGGCCGATGGCAAGTTTGCGTACGTCACGGGTCAGGCAATAGTCGAGCAACGCTTCGGCATCCGGGCCAAGCACTTCGAATTTGCGCAGCGCCGAAAGGTCCATCACGGCTACCCGTTCACGGCAGCCGTGGTATTCCTCAAGGGCGCCGTAGCCATCAAAGCGGCTTGGGGTCCAGAAGCCACGATAGTCGGTGAACTGTCGGGTCAGGCTTGAAGTGCCCGCATGAAAACCGCTTTTGCGGGTCAGCACCGGGTCGGCGTCAGCTGTCTGTCGTGTGGTCATGGCGATACTGAAACGCTCCTTTTCGGAATACACGCGAACATGAATATCGGTGGGCTGCCAGCCATTGGCCGGGTCGATGTCATCCGGGCAACTGCTACTGGCGCAGAGCAGATCGGTCATAGCCTTGAGCAACACGTAATCACCGGGACGAGACCATGGCTCATCGAGGGTCAGGTGCTGATGGGCATCGATGCCGGTATTGAAGAAGAAGTTGATCGCAGGCCACCCCGCCCGCCCCTGTACACCATGCGCGGCCAGCACGCGGCTGATGTTATCGCTGCAGTTTTCGTGGCCAAAGTAGCCCTGGGATTCGTAATAGCGTGCGGTGCAGGCCAAGGCAAAGGTGTCATGGCGGCCGACCGTGTCACGCACCACTTCCAGCATCGGTTGCAGGTTGCGGTCGAAGAAACGGCTGAACAGGCCTGGCCCCGGATAGGCGCTGCCGTTGAGGGTGCGGGTGACCGTGGGGTCCAGGTCAATTTCTCGGCCGACATCCAGCCCGCGCCGATCGAAGGCGACAAAGTCAGAGCACTGGCGTCCGGCGACGTCAATTACCTGAATGAACTGACCCGCGCCCACTCGATAGTCCCGCGCGGTACCCGGCGTAATGGTGAACTCGTCAATGACCTCACCCAAAGGCGCTGGCAGCGGTGGCACCCACAATGCTGTCGGATTGGCCCGTTCAATGATCAGACGCAACTCGCTGGCCCTGCCCTGTTCATCCACCGATGTGCGCCCACCCGGTGCGGCGACCACCACCAACAGATCGGCACTGGCGGTCATTGCGCGGCTGAAGCCTGCCGGTGTGGCGCTCGGCCAGAGGCTGCACGCATCAGCGAGATGACGGCAATCCACCCCGCGCTGCGTCAGGCCCGCCACAGCATGCTGCGCCTCACGACTGGACTGGCCAAGGCTCTGGCCGATAAAGCGTGCCCCGGGGGTGCGTTTTAAACCCAACGCCGAGAGCGCTTCGCGGCCATTGGCGAGAAAGGCCAGCAATTCAGCGGCCTGGTCACCTTCCAGATCAATGACCTGCAAGCGATCCCCAGCCTGCAAGGCAATCACCGTCAACCCACCCGGCGCAACCCGGTGGCGTTCGTAGCCAGGCGTGCGGGCAAACAAGGCCGGTTCCAGAGGCCGGCTTGTGACAGGAAGATTCATGGCAACCTCAACCTGCAGATTTGAGGCGATCAAAACCATCGCTGGCCAGATAGGTCTCTAACGAATCGTCCAGCGCGTCGAGCCACGGGGTGTGGTGAACGGTGGCCAGCGTACCGGTGATCAGCGAGCGATAGCAGTTGTTGCGATAGCCCATGATGTCTTCGTACTTGTCTTTCTTCCATTGCAGGAAAGTCTGATTAACCTGCGAGATATCGAAACTGGGGTAATCAGTGGCTTCGATCAATTGGCGGATGTATTCGCCCTGAAATTCGAACATCTGTTGCGCGGTTTCAAGGGTTTCTTCCTCACGGCGCCAGGCCAGGTTTTCCGCCTCCATGTGGGCTTTATCCGGTAAATCGATGCACCCCAGAATGACATCGCGGGCGTACCAGGCTTGGGCGTCGAACATATTGAAGCTGTACCACTGGTCCTGCATGCCCAGATAAATCAGCCGAGGGTTGGCTTCCCAGAAAATGCCTTTGTACAGGTTCAGCGGCCACAGGCGGTTACCCGTTTTGAGGCGCAGCTCTTCGGGCAGAAAAGCAAAATGATGTTTGTAGCCGGTGCACAGAATCACCGCATCGACTGCCTTACTCGTGCCGTCGACAAAAAACGCGCGATTGCCCTGCACATGAGTCAGCAGTGGCTTCTCTTCCCAATTCTCCGGCCAGTGATAGCCCATCGGTGCACTGCGATAGCTGCTGGTGATGGTCCGCGCGCCGTACTTGTAGCACTGCGAGCCAATGTCTTCGGCCGAATAACTGCTGCCGACGATCAAGACGTCCTTGTCTTTGAATTCCAGAGCATCGCGGAAGTCATGCGCATGCAGCACGCGCCCGGCGAAGCTTTCGAAACCCGGAAAATGCGGCACATTGGGCGTGGAAAAATGCCCACTCGCGACCACCACATAATCGAAGACTTCGCTGCTGGTCAGGTCGCTGCCGTGATCATGAACGGTGACAGTGAACTGCTCCTGTACCTCGTCAAAACTCACGCTGCGCACCACCGTGTTGAAACGGATGTAGTCACGCACACCGGCTTTTTCGACCCGACCCTTGATGTAATCCCAGAGCACCTCGCGCGGCGGATAAGAGCCGATGGGACGGCCAAAATGCTCATCGAAACTGTAGTCGGCAAACTCCAGGCACTCTTTTGGGCCGTTCGACCACAGATAGCGATACATGCTGCCGTGAACCGGCTCACCATGTTCATCCAGCCCGGTGCGCCAGGTGTAATTCCACATACCGCCCCAGTCAGCCTGTTTCTCGTAGCAGACCAGTTCGGGCGCCTGTTCCGGCGTGCACGCACCCGACTCCACGGCCGACTGAAATGCCCGCAACTGAGCCAGTCCGCAGGGGCCCGCACCAATAATCGCGACTCGTTTTTTCATGTTCGATTCTCCGCAATGAGAAAAGCTCGATGCCTCACAGGCAGTACAAGCGGCTGGCAACCAAGGCGTTGCGTATCAGGCAGGTGACGAACATCGGGGGCTCATCGGAAGATCACCGTCTTGTCGTGGTTGATGAACACGCGATGTTCCAGGTGGTATTTGAGGGCCCGCGAGAGCGCCACGGTCTCGGTATCCCGGCCGATGGCGACGAGATCGTCCGGGCTATGGTCATGCTCGACCCGTTGCACCTGCTGCTCGATGATCGGCCCCTCGTCGAGGTCGCCGGTGACGTAATGCGCCGTTGCGCCGATCAGTTTGACGCCCCGCGCATAGGCCTGGTGATAGGGCCTGGCGCCCTTGAAGCCGGGTAAAAACGAGTGGTGAATATTGATCGCCCGCCCCGCGAGCTTGTGACACAAATCATCGGACAGAATCTGCATGTAGCGCGCAAGCACCACCAGGTCGGTCCCGGTCTGCTCGACGATGCTCATCAACTCGGCTTCCTGCTGTGCCTTGGTGTCGGGCGTAACGGGCAGATACACGAAGCGGATGCCCTCGCGCTCAGCCATCGGCCGCAGGTCCAGATGGTTTGAAACAATGGCGGTGATGTGCATGCTCAGCTCGCCCTTGTGGTGGCGATACAGCAGGTCAGTCAGGCAATGGTCGAACTTGCTGACCATCAGCAGCACCCGCAGCGGTTTATCACCCGCGTGCAGCGCCCATCGCATGTCGAAGGGCACAGCAACATCGTCGAAGCCCTGGCGCAGAGCATTAATATCGCCAGTGATGCCAGCATTGAAGCGAAACACCGCCCGCATGAAAAAGCGCCCGGTGTGCTCGTCGTCGAACTGCGCCAGTTCGCTCAGGTAACAGTCGCGCTCGGCCAGGTATGTGGTCACGGCGCTAACAATGCCCGAGGTCGCCGGGCATTGGACGTTGAGTATGTAGTGCGAGGTGGACATGGCATGTTCTCTTGTCATGAAAAAATCGCGTACTCAGCCCTTGGCCGTGCGTTTTTTCTTCTCGGGGTCATCGAACGGCAGGCTGTGACTGATTGCCTTGACGCTCAGGCTGCCCCGCACTTCCAGGGCGACGCCCTGCTCGGCAATGTGCGGCTGGACCCGGGCGATCGCCATGGATTTGCCGGTCAGACGCGAGTACATGCCGCAGGTGATCAAGCCCACCTCGCGGCCCTCGAACCACAGGGTGTCGCCCGCCTGAGCCGCCACCTGACCGTCGAGCAGCACACCGAATATCTTGAAGCGCTCAGAGCCCTGGCGTCGGTAATGCTCCTCAGCACCCCGAAACCCCTGTTTGCCGGGCGACACGGTGAAATCCAGGCCCAGTTCCCAGAGGCTGTCGCCGGCCTTCTGATCGGCGAAGGGATACATCTGCGAGTTGTCGTAGGGGAAAAACAGCAGTGAGCTTTCGACACGCAGCCAGTCCAGTGCGGTAAAAGCGCACGGGATAATGCCCAGGTCGCGGCCCTGCTCAAGAATGCCGTCCCAGATCAGCGGGGCATCGGCAGCCTTGCAGAAAATTTCGTAACCGCGCTCCCCTGTGTAGCCAGTGCGCGAGATCATCACCGGGCGGTCGAACAAGCGGGTTTGCAGATGGTGGAAATACGCCAGATCACGAATACCCGGTACGTGACTGGCGAGGAAATCCACGGCCTTCGGTCCTTGCAGTGAAAGATCGTGCAGGTCGTCATCGAACAACACCGCGACCTGACGGCCCAGTGCCGAACGCACCAGCAACTCATGGCCGCTGCCCGCTCCATGCACAACCATGAATGCATTGGGGCCGGTGCGGTACACAATGCAGTCGTCGGCAAAATTTCCGTCTTCATCGAGCATGCAGGCGTATACCGATTTGCCCGGATACAGCTTGGCGATGTCGCGAGTAGTGGCCTGCTGAAGCAGGTTTTCGGCGTGCGGCCCGACGTAATGCACCTTCTTCAGGCCCGACACGTCCATCAAACCGGCGCGAGTGCGAATGGCCTCATGGTGGTCAGCCAGGTCGCTGGCGTAGGTCCAGGCGGTGGGCATGCCGTTCCAGTCTTCCAGCTGTGAGCCAAGGGCCAGATGCCGTTCGCGAAGCGCAGGGGTGCGCCATGAATGAGTCATGGAGTATTCCTCTTGGATTGAGTGAGGGTTTGAGGTCAGAGCTGGAGGTCAGGCCTGATCTCAGGTATCGAAATCAAAGCGTCGCAGCCAGTCGATCAGGACCTGCCGATAACGGGTCATGCCCTTGTAGTCGGCAATGGCCTCGGGCAAATCGCGAATTACCCGGTGCATGCGTTGCGCCCAGGCCGGGTTGGTGACGAGTTCGTCCATGCTGATCAGGTAGGTGCGAATGCCGAACATCAGCGCATTGGAGCGCGGCAGGCGCATCATCAGTTGCATCTCAACGCGCAAATGAACCAGCCGCCCCGCGTTTTCGGCGGTGACCTTGCCACGGTCGTTGCCCCATTCATGAAAGGTTTCGGGCGACGAATCCAGTCGCGGATTGATCGTCAACGTCCAGTTCAGGCGACGCACCGGCTGGCCGACCTGCACATTCAGCAGGTATTTCAGCGCCCGGTCGAAGATGCCCATCTGGTGCGCCATCGGTACCGGCGAGTGCCATTGTTTGAAGCTCATGCCAGCGTCGAAACGCAATGACCAGTCGGCCGGACAGGTGACCATGCCCGCGTCCATGAACAAGTCACCATCGCGCTGATCGAGCACAGCGAAGTCGCCCTGCAACTGGCGGGTGATGTACTCCAGTGGCTCGCACGGCAGACTCGCCGGATCACCGAACGTGAAACGCTGATCAATACCCATGGGCAGGTTCTGCCAGTGCCAGGCGTCGCCGTCGCGCTGCAGATGAAAGTGCTGCGGATAGTCTTCAGACAGATGCTCCATCAGCACCTGCACCATGTCCCAGGCGGCCAGCGTCATATGCGGCATGACCAGACAGCGTCCGGGGTCGCGTTCCAGTACACGGGCTCGTTC
This sequence comes from Pseudomonas syringae group sp. J309-1, assembly GCF_032582135.1. NCBI lineage: Bacteria > Pseudomonadati > Pseudomonadota > Gammaproteobacteria > Pseudomonadales > Pseudomonadaceae > Pseudomonas > Pseudomonas syringae group sp. J309-1. The sequence continues at coordinate 170,528 of NZ_JAWHNU010000003.1, forward strand.
GGCGGTCTCGGACAGGTAATGTTCGTCAATGTCGAACGGGTGCTCGAAGATCGACCCTGGATCACGGGAAATCGCCGGCTCGATGTTCACTGAATACATGTACTGGTCTTCAGGAAACGGAAACGGGAAGCGCGCGATGGCCTGCGGGCTATTGCGAAAGCTGAAGTCGTCGCAGTAGGTTTGCGGCGCTTTGAAGGCTAGGGTCATGACAAAACTCCACAATCAGATATCGAGTACCAGCGCTCTGCCGCAACTGCGCGACACACAGGGCATCAGGTGAGTGCTGCGTTCGTGGTCGCTGAGAAACAGATCCCGATGCTCGACCGCGCCGTCTATATAGGCTGTCTGGCACTGCCCGCAGACCCCGCCGCGACAGAGGTTGGGCACCTCGATGCCAGCCGCTTCCAGGGCTTCTAGCAGGCTGTCCTCGGCATTGACCTTTAACTGTCGACCGCTACGTGCGAGGTGCACATCGAAGGGATTACCAGGCTCCGGGGCGGCGAACGCCTCCCAGTGCACGCGACTGGCCGGCCAGCCCAGCGCCTGGCTCTGCTCGCGCAAGGCATCGATCAACGTTTGCGGGCCACAGGCGTAAACATGTGTGCCCAGTGGGCGCTGGCTCAGCAACGTGTTCAGATCCAGTCGTCGCGTGGGGCTGGCATACACATGCAGGCGTGGCCCCAACTGCTCGCGCAACGTGTCCAGATAGGCATCGCTGATGCCGGGACGGCAGGCGTAATGCAGCTCGAAATCCTGGCCCTGACGCGTTAGCTCCGCGCAATACGCCATGAACGGCGTAATGCCGATGCCTGCGGCAATCAACAGGTGCAGGCGCGCTTTGCTGTGTACCGGAAACAGATTGGCCGGGGCCGAAATAGTCAGCCGGTCACCGACGTCCAGTTCGTCATGGATAAAGTGCGAGCCACCCCGCGACTGAGACTGACGACGCACGGCGATGCGGTAATGGCCCGTCTGAGCGGGATCACCCAGCAGCGAATAGGCATTGCGCCGACCATTGGGCAAGTGCACTTGTACATGGCTGCCCGCTGAAAACGCCGGCAAAGAACCGCTCAGCGGCTCCAGCAACAGTTCGCGCACCATCGGCGTCAGCAAGTGGGTTTGCGCCACTCGAACAGCAATCGTGCGGCTCATGCGCAGGCCTCCCCGTATGGACGGTCGGCGTCGGCGCAAACGCCAATATACGCGCCCAAACGCTGGGAAAAGTGCTGGCGAACTTCGAGCACTACAGCGCACTGGCAACAGGTGTGCAGTGCGGCATCAGTAGCGTCCTGCAATGTGGCACAGTGCACGCAGAACACCGAACGGTTACCGCCCTCGCCCGGTCCCGAGTTCAGGCTCAACGTGATTTCATCGGTCAGTAGCCCCGCGTCAACGGCCACCGTGCGCACCTTCCAGAGAAACGACTCATCGCCCTGCACATGCAACTGCACACCGACATGGCTGTTGCGTAAATGCTCGGCCAGTACCCCCTGTAACGTCTGTAGATCTTCCAGTTCGGGCAAGGCCAGGTGCGTCAGGCGGCGGGCTTGTGCAAGCCGGTCTTGTAGCTCGGCATGAAGTTTAAGGCCTTGCGTCTGGGTCACCAGCAAGTAATCACGGCACAACTGCATGGGTGGTACTGCGTCATACGTCGGCAGGCTGACAGGGCGCGACGCTGGAATCGGATTGTTCATGTCGATCCTCGTGCTGACGAGGGCGGAATTGCCCTGAGGTGTTTCCTCATGGGCAAGATAATTTCCTATGCGGCATGCATGCTCAATCCTCACGATGAGCTACTCCCAAAGGGGTAGTTGACAGTCAGGGGCATGGAATTTGCTGTCTTACAGCATTCATATCGACAAGACGGGAGGAAAAAATGCACACAATCAGCCCCGCGCCTTCGCCGTTATCGACCACCCATTCGCTGACCGAACGCGAAACGCAAACCCTCAGCCTGATCAGGGACGGCCTCAACAACAAGCAGATCGCCCGGGAGCTGGGCATCAGCGATGGCACGGTAAAGATTTATGTGCGCAACCTCCTGCGCAAGTTTGACCTGCACTCACGCCTGGAGCTGGCGTCCTGGATGCATCGTCATGAAGCGCAGCCCCAAGGGCATGACCCGATAACGCTCACTGAACAGGCCCCGCAGGCCACCACTACGATCAGTGTCAGCGGCTTGGTCAACGACTTGCCGGCGCTGATTTACAAGGGTGAAAACGCGCGCGCCTGGCGCATGCAGTACGTCAGTGAAGGCTGCCTGCACCTGACTGGCTACTCCGCCGAACAACTGACTCGCGAACAAAGCTATGGCGCATTGATTCTTGAGGAATACAGCGACTATGTCTGGTACTGCGTGCAATGCGCACTGCTCAAGCGTGAGCCATTTCAGCTGAAATACCGGATATGTTGTGCCGATGGCCGAATCAAGGAAGTGTGTGAAACCGGCGTCGGGCTGTACTCGAGTAGCGGCGAGATCCTGGGCCTTGAAGGGGTGATATTCGAGGTGGGTGCATAAGGTCTGTACCCTTCGATATTTCAGGTGTTCCGTAATTTATTCGGCGCCTTTCCCTTCCTTCATCAAACAACATGCAAACGCTGGATTGAAATACGTTTTCTGTAGGAGCTGCCGAAGGCTGCGAAGCACCTTGTCCTGACACACCGCGATCGCAGCCTTCGGCAGCTCCTACAAGTCCTATGTTCACCGCGAGACAGCGCGGCGACTGGACGACGTATAAATCAATAGCACACCTGTGCTATCGAAAATCATCTGCAGGTCAATTACTGTTTTTTAGCTGAACCAGATTTTCAGGTTCATTGAATAGAGTCATTGCCATGCTACGTACCACGGCGTTTTCTTCGCTGATGCTCACAGCGTTTGCTTCGGCATTTGCCCAGACGGCTTGCCCGGGCGGCGTCGCTCCCGGTAGCCCTCAGTGCGGGCCGGACTCGGGGACATCAAGAGCCGATTCTGCCCCTGCCCGTCCGACCGGCGAATGGATAAAAACCTGGGGCGCGATTGCAATGTCTAAATCCACAGGCGAAGTAGGAACCGTTGTTGGCAAACTATCCGAGGGCGATGCGAAGATCTCTGCCATCAAACAATGTGCAAAGGGCGGAGCAAATGATTGTGCCGTTCAGCTGTTTTATCGGAATCAATGCGCTGCGCTCGCTGCGTCTCAGGTGGACACTTTTTTCCAGTCGTCTCCAATCCAACAGCTTGCAGAGAGTGGCGTGAAAAGGGTGTGTGATGAGAGTGGCGGAGGGACATGCAAGGTCTTGTACTCAGAGTGTACCGAACCGCTGTTCAGAAAATACTGAAGTCGGAACCGGCTTATCCTTGGTCACCGATGTTCATCGCGAGTTGCATTCCCCTTGAATAACCGTTATTTCACGCAGAGCGCAATGTTCGTGCGCGCAGCATGGATCACGCTCAAATAATCGTCGACGACGGCAGGTGACATGTCCTGGGTAATTGCATCATCTGCCATCGCAGCATCCTGGCGATATTTCGACAGCGTCGCCAGGCATCCAGCCTTATCCTTCAATTTATACTGCGTGAGCGCATAGTCATTGCGCAGACCGCCCTCATCCATCATCCCCATTGTGTTGAGGCACTCACGATAAACGGGCGCCAGGGTCGTCTCGGCCTGGGCGTATTTTTTCTCGTCGTAGAGCTTTTTGAACAGTCGGCGCGTCTTGTCCAGCGCGGGTTGAGCGCATAAGGCGGGCACATAATGGTAGTCACCTTCGAAACTGCCATTGTTGCCGCAATACTCGCGACACTGCTCTTTTGTAGAGGTACTCACCACTAACCCGTTGGGCGCGATGGTCAGGTCCAGTGCACATTGGCTCGGGGCATCGCCTTCGTAAACTACCGCGCCTCCTCCCGGGTTCAACCGGCCGGAAAACGTGCAGCCACTACCGGCGTTTTCGGTGTCCAGTGAGAACGTCTGGATACCCTTCGCGCCTGCGGATTCAATGACCAGTTGCCCCCAACCACCCTCAGTCGCATAAGTGGCCGCTTGTGGCGGTGACTGTTGCGCCCTGACTGATACGGGCAACATCAACGCGGTAACGCAAAAAGCAGCGCAGCAAATATTAATAGCTCGCTTCATCGCTACGCCCTTATGGAGGATTGAGCCCATTTACTGCCACCGCGGATAATATGCATAGGGACCTGAAACTGCACCACTGCGTAAATAAACAACATCGAGTTTGGCGCTCCACAACGTTTCGACAGGCGCACATGACGCATCCTGGCTCTTGGCGAGCGCCGTTTTTTTCTGGTAACCAACTTACGGACTGCAGTCGATAAATCAATAGCACACCTGTGCTATCGAAAATCATCAACAGGTCAATTACTGTTTCCCGCTGGACAGGTATTTAAAAGTTCGTTGAGGTCGAGTGATCAATATGCTTCGTGCCACGTTATTTTCACTGCTGGTACTCGCTGTCTCTACTCCGGCCTTTTCGCAGACGGCTTGCCCAAGCGGCGTCGCCCCTGGCAGCCCTCAGTGCGGACCTGACTCGGGGACCTCACGAGCGAACTCCGCGCCTTCACGGCCAACCGGGGAATGGATTAAAACCTGGGGAGCGATTGCTGGATCGGATAGTCGTGGGGAAGCATGGACTTCCATTGGACGACTGTCGAAAGCTGAAGCTGAAGCTGAAGAGCAAGCGCTTGACCAATGCAAGGCCGCAGGAGCGTCGGACTGCATTGTGACGTTAGCGTATCAAAATCAGTGCGTATCGATGGCCTCCCCTCCTGGTTCCGGGCGCAGCGCTACTAACAGTGCAAAGAGCAAAGAAATTTCCAATCAAGACGCGCTGGCCAAGTGTCAGGAAGTAAATGGGCAAGCCTGTGAAGTTATCTATAGCGCATGCACAGATCCGATATTTAAAAAGTTCTGATGATCATGGCAGCCGTGACAGCGCATAACAGCCCCAAAGCAAACGAGTTCTACACGCTGATGCCCGACATCCGAAGTAACTGGGGGCCCTACGGCGTCATCTTTTCGAATGAACGCGAGTTACTGACACCGCCGCGCCGTATCCTGCGGCCCCCTGAAGGTGGTTTCCCGCCGCTACGCCAGATACCGCAGCTTGAATATGACCCCAGGAAAGGCAAAATGCCGCGCGACCTTGAAGGCATATTCAGCGGCTACTGGCTGGTTTCAGAGCGGCTGAAGAAGGTGTTCGAGGAGATAGATCCATTGGCCTTTGAGTTTGCCGAATGCACATTCCATTTGCCTGATGGCTCGAGGGGGCCCACTCATTTCCTTTGTGACGTTGTACGCGTCCTCGATGCGGTGGATGAAAAAGCTTCCAGGTTAAACGTCGAGATCAGCGATGAATTCTTGAATGGAAAGTTCTATAACTTCTGCGGCGGTGCGAGGCTCGCTTTCCATCAAAGCGTCGTCGGTTCGGCGCACATTTTCCGCGTCCCCTACTCCGGCCGTCTGGTTGTCTGCGATAAAGCATTTCGGGATGCGGTTCGGCAGGCCGGGATTGGCGCCAAGAGTCACTCTGACGGGCTGTGGTTCGAAGATGCTGCCAATCTGTAGGCCGAAGCAAACACTCGTGGCTGGTACAAATCTTGTGGCCCCCGGTGTCCATGGCACCACACTGTCGTACAGCAAACGGAGACTTGTAGGAGCGCGCTTGCCCGCGATGGCATCTGGTCAGGCAACGCATTTTTCGCTGATGCACCGAATCGCGGGCAAGCGCGCTACTACGCATAAAATCAATCCAAATCAGTTACTTATAATTGTTAATCAGGGGAAATTCATCCGCAAACAGGCTGGTGCATTCACAGCATCCTTATCATCAGGACTGCCGACTTCCCGGATAAATCCGCTCCGATAAACGCGCCATGACTAATTCACGCTGAGGAGTCAACAATGCAATTGCACCCTTCGTTGAAGTCCTTGATACCGGAATGCAGGCAATGGCTTGATCGGGCCCGGACCTCGGGCGATATCGACCGCTACACAAGCGCCGTGGAAGAACATCTCGCAGTTGCCGGCCGCCTTAGCCCCAAGGCCGGGACACAGCTTGGACGAATCAGCCACTTTTGGAGCGTCGCCGCCTGCGACGCCTACTTTCGGGCGGATCTGGATGAACTTGCCTGTTTTTTCAGCTGGACGATTGAAAGCCGTGCGCTGGTGCTGCGCTGGGATGCGGTACACAGTCAGCTGCGTCCACAGCTTGGCAACTGGCCCCAGGAGTACTCAGACAGCCTGCGTGCTGCAGGCCCCACAGTCTTGTCTCAGTGGGATACAGGCAAGACCGGCGCGCAGCGCTTTCTGGAAATGGCGGAGAAAGATGCACGGCTCAATCTGTTCCCTCAGTCACGTCGAATCGCCCACAACACCCACGATGTGTTTTTAACGTTTCTGTTCTGCGACGCCTATGCACTGTCGACCCTGTTTGCACCACGCAAGCCCTTGATAACTGTGTATCAGGAGCTACTGGATAACTGGAAGACCCAGGACCAGAACACTTTTGCGCACCACATGAGCCAGGCCGCTGAATTCCATATCAGTCGGAGTAAGTACAGTACGGGTTCGAAATCTTACGAATTCGACTACGACTTTGATCGCGTCTTCCCGATCGAATTACTGGCCGTCCTTGCGCTACGACGTCGGGCCAGCCTTGCGGATCTTCCAACGGGTCACGTACTGGTTGATGGGCCGTGGTCGGTGATAAAGGAACTGCCTTGCGCTACGCCGCACCCTCTTATCGCGACTGTTCTGACGAGGGTGAGAAATGACTATCCGCAATTTCTCTGAGGCCTGATCAACGATTGGCAGCGCGATGGTTGCAACCAACGTCAGGAAAAGCTCTGCGCCGCGCTGAAAAAAGAGGTGAGGATGAAGGACTGGAAACTCGCTGAACTCAATCAGGCAACTATCAGGCTGATCCTGGCAGGTTGCGTGATCGCATATGTGGTGGTCGTTGGGCTTGTCCCGGGCCTTGTCCTTGAGCATTACCGGTTGATCATTGGGTATTACACCGGCGTTTTGGTGTTTTCCCTGATATTGCGCATGCACATTGTCCGCTACCCGGGTGTGTATTTGACGCGCCGCCTGTTGGCAATGGTGCATGACTACATAGGGATCTCGGTCGGACTGGTATTGGGCGGGGAAGCTACCCTACCGCTTTTCAGCCTGATGGTTTGGGTCACCCTGGGTTACGGCATGCGCTTCGGCTCGCGCTATCTGGCCACAGCGGCGGTCATGGCGCTGCTGTCTATATTGATTACCTATCAACTTACGCCCTACTGGCAGGCGCAGCCTTATATGGTCGTGATGCTGATATTAGTCATTATTCTGGTTCCAGCCTACGCCAATACCCTGTTGATAAGGCTCCGTCAGGTCTCCGAGCAGGCGACGGTTGCGAACCAGGAAAAGGAACGCTTTTTAGCCCAGGCCAGTCATGATCTGCGGCAACCCATTCACTCGATTGGCATGTTCACCGCATGTTTGCGTACGAGCCCTCTAGGCGAATATGAGCGGCAGTTGGTCGATAATATCGATCGCTCACTGCAAAACGTGTCGCAGCTTTTCCGCTCCATACTGGATATCTACACGCTTGACAGCGGCAAAGTCTCAGTCAGATCAGACGTGGTAAATATCGAGGACCTGCTTCGTGATCTGGCCCGGCAAAACGCCGCTGCAGCGCGTTGGGCTGGCGTCGAATTGAGAGTTCGTGCGTGCCCACGCTGGGTCAGAATAGACGCCACACTGCTGTCGACGATGGTGCAGAACATCATTTCCAACGCGCTCAAATATGCCCCGGAGCATCCGGTCCTGATCGGGGTGCGCAGAACCCGTGGTGGTCTTTCGATCCATGTACACGATCAGGGGCGCGGCATCTCGGATGAACACGTGCCCAAGGTTTTTGATGAGTTCTATCGCGTTCGCCATACGCGTGAGAAAGACATCGAGGGTGTGGGGCTTGGATTATCGATTGTCAGGCGCCTTAGCCAGATCCTTGGCCTAAGAGTCAGCCTTGTTTCACGGTTGGATCGCGGAACCAGTGTGGCCATTCACGGCCTTCAAGAGGTGCCTGCTCCTGCACAACAACCCTCTAAGAAGATCCTCGGCGAGAGTCTGCTCAGAGGCCTGAGAGTCTGTCTGGTCGAGGACGACGAAAACGTGCTGAACGCCTCAGCTACGTTGCTTGGACGATGGGGCTGCGAGGTTCAGACCGCTCGTTCGGCGCAGGGTTTGATCACCGAGTGTGACATCCTCATCGCCGATTATGATTTGGGCACAACCGCCAATGGCGTGGACTGCATTGATCAGGTCAGGGCAGCACGTGGCAGGGATATTCCGGCCATGATCATTACCGGGCGTGATGTCGGGTTCGTCGCTGAAGAGTTGCACAAACGTAATGTCGTGTTGCTGGCCAAGCCATTAAGGCCCTCAGAGTTACGACTGGGTCTGCTATCAATGCGCGAGACATTAATGGATGCCCATTCGTGATGTTCTGGCGCGCGCCATGCAGGACTATCGGTTCTCCTTTTAAAACTGATGATTCGGAAGACTCCAGCAAGAGAAGCTTAAATGACGACCAGGCAATTACCGGAAAAAGAACAGTTCTATGTCCTGCAGAGTGATCCGCGCGGCGGTGGGCCCGGTACGGACGTTGAGATCGAAAACCTGGATGCACTTTTAACGCCTCCTAGCCGCATTCTCAGGCCTGTAAACGGAGGATTTCCTGCACTGCAAGAGGTGCCGCATTTGGTGCATGCCAACAAGTCAAAGCGAATGCCTCGTGATCTTGAAGGTGGATTCAGCGGTTACTGGCTGGTTTCCCAGCGTCTGAAGCAGGTCTTCGAATCCATAGATCCAGATGGATTCGAGTTTCTGGCCTGTGACTACACGCTGCCAGATGGTTCAAATGGCCCGCCGCATTACCTCTGTGACGTTGTACGCATGATCGCGGCATTAGACGAAGAAAAATCTACTTACCAGGTTCGGACAGGTCATGAGTTCGAGACTGGCAAACCATTCAGAATAATGACCTTTCCAGGTGGCGCACATCTCGCCTTCAAAAAGGATCTTGTGGGTTCTGCCCATGTATTCCGCATGGCCGAGAAGAAATCGTCAGTCATTTGTGATCGCGTGATGTATACCGCGATCAGGAAAGCCGGTATTGGCGTCAAGCCAAGTTCTGGTGGTCTTTTATGGCGCGACGCTGCCGATGTGTAAAAGTCCCGCCTGGTATGCCTGCCCGAATAACACACTCACTACAGCCGCACCTATAGTACGGGTGTGCTATAGGAAAACCGCCCTGTGCCTGTAACTTACAGATGATCATCGCTGGATTACTTTTCCACGACTTTTTGATCAGGCACTAAAGCACAGGGGCTTTCCATTGACGCTACATACCGTTGCCACCCGTTTGCCCATGGGCTGGAAAAATCCACTGCTGCGAGTCGTGTTCATCACAGTGGCGGCGACATTCAGCTGGCAGCCGCTGAGCGCATTGGCCGGGTCTGTGGCCCCGGCCAATTCCGCCTCTACTCTGCCTGTCGATAACACCGAAACCTCACTGAACCTTGATGAGCGAAAGCTGATTCAGGAAGGACTGATCTGGGGCGGTTTTTATCAAGGCCCTATTAACGGCAACTTTGACAAAGACACCCGCTATGCCATTGCAGCTATTCAGCAACAGTATAAACAGCCCGGCACCGGTCTACTGAACGCCGACCTGGCCATGCATCTGGGTGGTTCAGCGCTGAATAAGCGAATAGCATTCGGCTGGACCACCGGAACTGAGCCCAAGACCGGGGTGAGACTCGGTTACCCCGCAAAACTACTTACTGTGCTCACCAGCCCAAACGCCAATACCGTGAATCTGAATACTGAGGACAGCAGTGTTTCATTGCGGGTTGAGCGGCTGATCAATATGAAGCCCGGCCAGATTGATAAGATTTACAACAATCTCGCCAGCGACCACAAGTCCACTGTTACGTACAATGCCAGGCATGCTGATTCATTCGTTACTGCGGGCTCCCGTGGTCCACTTAAGTTCTGGCGTCACTATACGCAACGCGGGAATGAGATTCGTGCATTCGACCTCGTATGGCTCGGCGAGCGAGATGCAGATATGAAAGCCCTCGCGATATTGATTTCCAACAGCTTCGACCCGTTCAATACTTCCGGCCCGCAAAAAGAGGCGCAATACCCTTACCTCTCCAGCCTCGCCCGAGCGGCAAATAACGAATCGGCTGGCGACAAACCAAATGCCGTGCCCGCTCAGTAGAGCTATGCGCCAGAAGCCAGACTTGAGAAATGAAGCCAGTCTTCCAGACGGTTCATTTGCATGAGACTTCCACTGGCCCTCGTTGGCGCTGTCTGTCTGGTCGCGGACATATCCATCGTGAGTGCGAGCGAAACAAGCGCCGTGACCAATGAGCAGGGATGCATCAGGCAGCGCGGCGGTCCACAGGATCCCGGCACGGTGCCGCCGCCCGTCATGGATGCCTGCGTGGGCCCCTACTCTCTGCGCATTCCCGCCAACTATTTCGATGACCAGATGGGACCGAACTTTGATGGCAGCTTTGGGTTGTATCTCGAATACCCGGACCTGACGCCCTTCGCGCCAGGCGAACGAACACACCTGACACTGGATGTGGCCACGCGCACGGTGAACATTGGTTATGTCTACCTCGACCGGGTAAGCGCCGAGGCGTTTATGCGACGACAAACCGTGCCAGACGGTTCTGGCGAAGATGCGCCCGAAATGGATATCCAGACGCGTATCAAAGGCAAGGAGGTCGATGGGCTTACACCTTATTACGCCGATGTTGCTAAGTATCGCGCGCACTATCTGGCGAAGGGACTGAAGCCATCCAACTCCATCATGGACGCCAGCTATTACATGGACTGGTACGTGGCGCGCGATACGCGAGGTCAAATCGAGACGATCATCAAGTGCACATCGCGCGAAGTCCAAGAGTCCGGCGTGGAATATCGTGACGGCAAGCTGATACGCAGCAAGGAGCGCCAGTTACCCGAGTGTGAGCACACGTTTGTCATGCCCGGGACGAAGGTGGCCGTGAAGATCAACTATGTGCGCTTCGCGCTCAAGGACTGGAAGAAGATTCAAGACCGCGCACGGAGCGCACTGCAGGAATTATCTCGTGATGCTGGTTTGACCCGCCGTTAATGAAGAAACCGAGGTTGTGCTGTTGCAAGACATCATCCACAAGCAACTTGAGGAGATCGGGTCATGACCCAGTCGTATTCACCAAACCCGGCCTGCTTATCGATAAAAACTACGTCTACGCGCGCGATGAAGCTTATCTTTGCGCTGAGCCTTGCAGGGCTATCGCATTGCGCTTTGGCTGCCAGTTTCGATTGCAACAAGGCCTCGACCGATACGGAAAAGCTGATCTGTAGCGATGCCGAGACATCCGCGCTGGATGGCAAACTGCAGCAAGCCTATAAGACGGCACTGGCTGCGACCGATGCGTATGGCAAGAAAGCGCTGGCTAAAGAACAACGCAACTGGATCACTTACAGTCGTGGCCTTTGCCAGGATACGACCTGCCTGCAACAGGCATATACCTCTCGCATCGCCATGCTGGCGCGTAATGAGAAAAATATACTCGACGGTGAGGCTTACCCGGACTGCAAGCTGCCGGGCGAAGCCAACCAGACCGCCAGTAGCGAATGCGTAAATGTGATGCCTGTCCGAGATCCCGACTCCCGGATCGACTCATTCAACCAGTCGCTGAAACAGCGCAAGCAAAACGGCCAGGTGATTGGTTGCAGCCGACTGATTGATCTGCCGGTGGGTGTAGCCGGAGGTAATCACAGTTTTGGCGGCCTCTGCGTCCTGCAGGAAGGTGCGCAGCGCAAAACCGTGATGATCTGTAACGACGATATGTTTGGCCATTTCCAGGTACAGCCGTCCACTTTGCAGGACGTTTCAGACAAGCGCCTCATCGATTTCACCTATGCGCAATGCTATGGCGGTTAATGCGCACCGTTATCTAAATCCAATAATCCACTCTGATAGTCAGTTACTGCCACAGGATTAAAAAGATGGGATTTAAAGTTCACTTGGTGAGTATTTCGCTGCTGTTATTCAGCCTGCAAGCCGGAGCGCAGACAAGGTGCCCTATGGGCGTTCAGGCGGGCAGCATTCAATGCATTCCGGATGACCCGCAGACCAGTCAAAGTGCACCTCCCCGCATGACCGGCGAATGGATAAAAACATGGGGAGCAGTTGCAGGTTCGGATGCAACTGGCGAGTCCGGAGCGGTGGTCGGCAAGTTAACCGAAGAGGAAGCGAGGTCGGTAGCCCTGCATCGATGCGCTCTAGGAGGAGCCACTGACTGCAAGGTGAACCTGGCCTATAAAAACCAGTGTGTCGCACTGATCTCCAGTGAAATCAATAGCGTCGTACAAGGCTCCGTTTCGGAACAGAGAGCGATTGATTTGGCGATGGCCAGTTGTAAAGAAGATAGCGGTGGCCGTGAATGCAAGGTCCTGTACACCGCCTGCTCTGATCCGATTTTTCGCAAATATTAAGCTTTTTGTGTCGAGTGTGAGCTAACTAAGGAGGTTTACGGTCAGCGCACGCCAGCTTCTTCAAGGCATGGCAACGCTGACCTGGCGTTATCTGTCACTGACTTGGAGCGTTAGTCCCAGGCGCCCAAAACGCTCTATAGGTGAACTCCGGCAACGTAGTCGCGAGCTCCGGTCGACCTATTTTGACCATGCCGTTGGTTCGCCGAGTGCTTGCCTTACAGACGAAATCATAGGGCCGCTCCAGCATGGTGCGGGCAACCGGTTCCCACTGAGTACTGGTCGGTCCCTGGGTGACGTCGCCCGAACGCAGTTTGGAATTCGATTCGTCTACACTGTACAGTCCAGCCTTACACTGAAAGGCAATCCTGTACAGGGTGAAGAGAGGTTTGTCCTTATCTTCGAACACATAAACAACATCCACTGAACGAGTGGGCTCAGCACCTGATTTCGAAGGACTGTCCGCGACGGAAAGAGCATCGGCATAAATGACTTGCCGTTTCGGCTGGTCCCCACTTCCGAAGATTAGCCACCAGTCAGGCATTGCGGCAACTGCCGCGCCTGGGGCGATGACGAGCGGGGACAGGACGGCGAGAACCAAAGCGTATTTATGCACCAGCGTTTACTCCCGGAGTTGCTGACAATAAGAGTCGAACAAACTTTTAATTGACGTTAATGATCGCATACCCTCTTTAGCGTTCAATAGCACACCTGTACTATTCACCACGACAACTCCGGGACCTATAGTCAAGGTCTCGAACATGCCATTGCAGGATTGAAAAGTATGCTCAAAAACCTGTTCAACAGTCTTTTCAATCGTCCGCTGACAAAAGATCAGTTCGCCGAACACCTCATCGAGGCTGCGCGGGAAAAAGGCTTTACCGGCCCTCTCGAATACCGTCCGGAAGAATTCAGAATCGAGCATGGCGATAACAGCTACCTGAATCTTCACAATGCGTTTGACGAGTATCAGAACGCTGATAAAACCGAAAAGCCTCAAATAGTGGCCAGGTATGTGACGGCGTTTATCCATGCCAGCTCCGCCCCCTCAGCATCGTCCCGGACTTTCGAAGACACCAGAGCCCTGTTGCGTCCGGTTATTCGTAACCTGGCGACGTATGAAGAAATTCGCCTGAATCAGGTCCGCACTAAAGGCTGGGATGCCCCGTTCGAAATAGCCCAGCGGACCTTTGGCAAAGATTGCGCTTTACTGCTCGCAGTCGACTACCCCGATTCGCTATCAACTTTGTTCAGCGGTATCCCTGATGACTGGGGAATCACGCTGGACGAAGCATTATCGATTGCAATTCGAAACCTGCGTGACGAGACCGAGGACCGCTTCGAAGAAGTCGCGCCGGGACTTCATGTCGGTCGTTGGAATGACGGTTATGACATCAGTCGGGTACTGCTGCCTGACGTTTTGCAGCGAATCCCCTTGCAGGGACAGCCCGTTTTCATGATGCCAACCCGAGACATTTTGATGGTGGCCGGTGACAAGGATGAGCACGGAATTCGCCATATGATTGAGGTCTGCTTTCAGGTAATCGAAACCGGGTGCGCCGTTTCCAGCCAGTTATATGTGTATCAGGACGAAAATGTCGTCACGTTCTTGCCTCAGGACGAGGACAGCCAGGCCCGTCTCGCCACACTGGAACGGATGCTCCTTCAGGGTGAGTACGATTCACAAAAGACGCTTCTTGATGCGCTCCATGAGGAACAGCAGGAGGATGTGTTCGTTGCGTCTTACTTGCTTTACAAATCGGATGAGTCCGGCGAAAGCACTTTTTCCATCTGTAGCTGGGCAGAAAACGTCATCACGCTGCTGCCCAAAACAGACCGGGTTTCGCTTGTGCAACCTCTGCAGGATGGAACAACCCATACGCGCATTGTGGAATGGGACGAACTTGAAAGTCGGTTCGGCGAGTTGATGAAGCCTGTGGACCTCTACCCGATCAGGTACCGGGTCGATGGATTCCCGTCGGCCGAGCAGCTCAGCCAACTGCCGTAACGCTCAGGCTATTAGGATTTCAAACCACTGCCACGGTGTCAGCTTCGTCACCATCATCAACACCGCGACGAACATGCCAAGAAAACCGCAAACACCCATCCAGAACCATTTCTGGTAGAGGTTATGGTACCGATCATCCAGTAACAGGCCCTGTTCAACCGCGCTAAATGCCAGCCCATGCATCCGCTTTTGCAGGACAAGGACCGGCAGCCAGAGGGCACCAACGCCAATGAAGATCGCCACCGAAGTCATCAACCAGGGTGAAGTCAACGGCAGCCCCGCAAGCGTCACCAGCAAGTAGCCCGTACCGAGCTGAAGAAAGCCTGCGGGCGTGGTAATCCAGGTATCGAACCGCACCACCATCGCACAGACATGAGCGATGACTTGTGGGTTGCGAGTGCGACTGGCTGCGATCAGATAAAGAAACGAGCCCATGCCGAATCCGAACAGGAAGATCGCCGCGATCACATGCAAATACTTCATCGCCAGATAAAGCATTGATCAACCCTGCTCATCTGAAAAGCGTACAGCCAGCTTTATATTCTGCGGATCGTTCATAGCTGCCAGATATTCGTCAACGCTGATCTCCCCTACGCAGGGTCGGGCGCCTGGCTGCGGACGATACTGCTGAGCGACTTTCGCCATCAGCGCTACCGCGGCACAACTGGGAATCTCCGGACCTTTGTCGTTGTCCGCCGTTAACTGGGCATTCATGGTCAGGGCTTTACCATCCACGCCCACACCCTCGACATCGATGTACATGGCACTGAGACCGTCACCGAAGCGCTCGAATAACGTCCCCCAGCGATGCAGTCGTGCGGCCCACCCCATCCGGTCCTTGACCAGCCCTGCGCGCAAGGAGGCTGCCAACAGGTAATTGGCTACGCCCCCAAGCTTGAGGCCCGAGCCAGCTTTGAAACTCAGGGTGTGCGCGCCATAACGGCTGCCAAAAATGTCGATATCCGGCACGTCGACGTTAGCCAGCACGCGCGTGCCCAGATGCTGCATTTTGCGTAACGTCAGATCCTGCCAACCCGAAACTTCGTGGACTTTACCGCCTCGCAGTTGTTTGATCGGCTTGCCAGCGTAAGCGAGTACACCTTCAACGGTGGACAATCCGGGCATTTTTGCCGAGGAAGAGATGCCATGTTCAATGACATCAATACGGCTGAAGCGGTGACGGTACTGGTCAATGATGGCTGATGACAGCGTAGGCACCGAGCTGCAGCCGCTGAGCAGGGTTACACCTGCCTGTCTGGCTGCTGCGTCGAGAATGCCGATACCGTTGACGAAAGCTCGGCAGTCCGCCAGGTCACAGTAGTTGACCCCGGCCTCGATACACGCCTGGGCCACAGCATAGGACTGCCCCTGAAATGGACCGCCTGTATGGATGACCCATTGGATATCCAGCGCGCGCAATGCCGAACCGAACTCTGCGCCCATGGCATTACCACACCAGTTCTCACATATGACGCCCGATTGGCCTTGCAGCGTACTGACACTCTCAGCCAGCCTTTCAGGGTTGCGCCCTGCAATCACAAGTACAACGTTGGGCATGTTGATCAGGTGTCGGCAAACAATTGTGCCGAAATTTCCATACCCGCCAACCACCATGACTCTCAACGACATCCAATGCTTCCCTGTCTTAAATACTGTTCACGTTAACATTCGCCGCTAAGTTGATCAGGCCCGTTCCACAGGTTTCTCACACATTGACAGCAGTGTCAGGCGCAGTTCCGAAGGTCTCAGCGGTTTTGACAGCACAGAGATGTCCCGTGCCTGCGATGCCTCCTGGACCATGTCCACTTCTCGGCCGGTGACAATCAGCGCGGGAACATCCCAGCCCCGAGCCATGCGGATGCTGTCGATGCAATCGAGACCGTTGGCTTTCGTACCCAGATCGTAATCGGCCACGATAATGTCGCAGTTGGTACTCAACCCTTCCGCCGAACTGGCGGTCTGTACGTCGCAGCCCCAGCGCTCAAGCAAAGCTGCGGTGGCCATGAGGACGTTGTTGTCGTCCTCCACCAGGCAAATTTTAACGCCCTTGAGCAGGCTGTGCCCCAGTGTTTTTTTGCGCGGTTGCTGCACGGGCGCAGCGACTTCTTCGAGACCGTGAATGGTCACGCTCGTACCACGGTTCACTCTGGATTTAATCTGAATCTGCACGCCGATGATCTGGCTGAGTCGCTTGACAATGGACAGGCCTAATCCCACGCCTTCTACATCCTTGTCGCGCTCGTGGCGTATTCGATAAAACTCATCCCAGACGTTGGGGAGATGCTCGGCGGCGATCCCCGGCCCTTGATCATGGACACTGATCGACAGCGCTCCCTTATGGCTGCGCACGCCGATCAGTACCGGATGGTTTGGTGCGTATTTGAGTGCGTTGGACAGTATGTTCTGAACCATGGTGGCAAGGAGCGTGGCGTCCACCCTCACCCACCGGTTACAAGGCCGGATTCTGAGTTCGACACCGGCCCAGCGCGCGGCGGCGATATTCTGCTGGGCGATTTCGCCGAGCATTTCGCCCAGATTGACCACGTCTGATTTGGCCGACACCTTGCCGCTGTCCAGTGTGTAGATGTCAAGGATCGAGCGGAATAGTTGTGCCACGTTGTGCAGTGACCGATCGATATTGTCCACCAGCTTGCGCTCGTAATCCCCGAGCGGGCTTGAACGCAGGCAGGCAGTGAACATGCCGATGGAGTGAATGGGCTGACGCAGGTCGTGGCTGGCCTGGGCGAGAAAACGTTCTTTCTCCTGATTGGCAACGGTGGCCTGCTCCGACGCCTGGCGCGTCCTGACCAGCAAGATATGGGCGTAGCCCGGCACTAGAATGGTGACAGCAACCAGCATCAGGACCATGAACGGCTGGGCCTGCCAGTACGGAGTCAACTGATAAATAATCAGGATCGCCAACAGTGCCAGAGACGCAGCAATCGCCAGATAGCGCGAGCCGTAGCGCATGCCGTTGCCCAGCGTGACCCAGACCATCACACTGAAGATCGGCAGCGTCGCCTCTCCGCCTACCACCAACCCTACTGAAATCCCGGTGTAATCGTGCACCATGCCGAATATCCGACGTGCAGGGAATACGCCAGGCCGGGTGATAATGTATTGCCGCAAGATAAACGAAACCACCAGAAAACCGGCGTAGTAAGCAATGATCGGCTCATACTGCGCGACATCGTATCCCGGCAAAAAACCTATCAACGATACATAAGTGATCGCCACCGTTGCCACGGTCAATCTCAGCGTGGCCTGATCCAGTTCAGCGTTTTTCCGGTCTGTCATGAGTAACCCTGCCGTTAGTCTGGCGGTGATGCGCGGTCTTGCTTCGTACAAGTTTAAAGATGAGGCATGGAAGATTCATACAGCAAGTCGCAGAACCGGATTTATTTTCCCTGATGAGCCTTGCCAAAATGGATCTCGAGTGGCACCGGGGGCGTATCGTCAAGACTTCCTTGCCGCTGCACAGTCACCTGATAATGCCCCGTCTCAAGTTTTCTCTTAACCAGGTCGGCATTGAGATAGTTGCCTGCCCATGAGTCTAATTTAGGATGCATGACCTGCTCGTTCAGCATCTCAATACCGCTCTCGATTTCTTGAATGCGGACTTGAAACACTAACGCAGATCCGGGCTCGCGCCATGTGTCGTTCTCACGGGTGTCACCTCCCGCCAACGCCCAGGCTTTTTTCCGTTCGATGCCGTCGCGGTAGGGATACTGCAGCGCCACGGCATAACGACCGGGTTCCGTCACCCATACCTCAAGGTTTGTTGTACTGGTTGGGCCCTGCATATCCAACAGCACGCTATACCTTGGCGTGCGATCTGGCGTGAACTGTGTAAGCAGGAATACGACGAAAAGCACGATGATCCCGGATACGACTGCCAGAATCCCGAGCGCACCGGCCAGCAGTGTTCTAAGCAAGGAAAGCCTCCCGGCGCAAACGCGCGTTGCAATACTTAAGGATTGAGAAAGTTGGCGTCAACACACCCAGGCGGGTGATCGCTGTTATTGTCCAGACACTGCACCAGTGGGTAGTCACCTGGTAGGAGATTACTTCGTCGAAAATCAAAACCTGATGGTAGATGCTTAAAGGTTATTGCTCGCGACCTCTTTCAGGCAATAGCACATCTGTACTATAGGCAGTTTTGGAACAGCCCCCTTAAGCTATCGCCATAAACGAAATCCGCCCCACCGTTAAAAGTATGCGTCGCCCGGTCACTCCACATGGCAAGTAACCTGCCATTGCTGTCGCCCCCGCGCGCGAAGAATTATACCACTCTATTTTCAGATCAGAGGTAACAGGCATGGGTACTTATTGCCAACTGGCAAAATTCAAAGGTTTGGCGACCGCAGCCATGTTAATGGCCGCGTTAACAGCCTGTTCAAGTGGAATCGGGAGTTCAATTCCTGGACTGGATTCTCTGACGGGTGATTCGAAGTATGCGCCTGAGTACATTAAGGCAAACATCATTGCCGGCAAATCTTCAAAACAACAGATCCGGGAAAAGTTCGGTGACCCCACATCGGTGCGTGATGATTTAGGCAATAATTCTGCTGAGTGGGTCTACGATAGTAAAGACTCGAAATTGGGCAAGCTCGCGGATATGGCCTATAAATACACCAGCCGATATGGAGCGGGCGATTCGGCAAGCGCCATTATTGGTGGCCAAAACAAAGTGGGTGATGCTCAGGAGATTGCAACTGACGCTGGCACGCTTACAGGCAGCAACACTCCCGGAAAACAGGTAAAAATAACCTCGATACATATTGATTTCAGAGGTGACATCGTACGAGCGTTCAGAACCTATTGAGCAATGACCGATGCCTTTTAAAGATAAAGGCATCGGTTCTCGGGCACATGGCTAACCGGGTTTTATCAGAACCGGTAAGTAGCCCCTACCCCAAACAAGTTAGCGTCGCTTTGATAAGTCGCACTGTAACTCGCCAACGCATTGGAGCGACTGACATCAACGCTTTCTTCCTTGAGGTAGGAATAAGCAAGGTCAATCGTTAATTGCGGCGTCACGTTATAACCGACACCGACGCTGAATATCTGCCGATCACCGGTCGGCGTGCGCGGCGAACGATTGGTGTTGCTGGTCGGCGATTGATCGAGTGTCAAACCGGCGCGCACGACCCATTGCGGATTCAACTGGTAAGCCGTGCCGATGGCATAAGCCCAGGTGTCATGCCAGTTCAGGCCCTCCTGAATGGAGCCAGTCAAGGCCGAAGCCAACGCACCACCCTGCGCTGCCGAGATCGGCTGATTACGCAGACTCAGGTCCTGCATGCTGCTCCAGCCCGTCCAGGTCGCGCTGGCGAAGACCTTCCAAGCGTCGGTAACTTCCTGGGTAACCGAAAGATCGTAGGACTCAGGCGTGGTCACTTTCAGCGTGCAGTCATAACGGTTGCTGGCCAGTATTTGCGGAGGCGTTCCTGCACCGGTGGCGACCTGAGTGTGGCAGTCCAGTTTGTAGTCGACTTTGGAGTGGTAGGTCAGCCCGATCCGGGTGGTGTCGGTGGCATTGAACAACACACCCAGATTGAAACCGACAGCCGAGTCGTCACCTTTGACCTTGACGTTGGTGTCAGGAATGGCCGGATTCAGTGTGACGTCGGACTCAAGCGTGCCAGCAATGCGGTTGAAGGTAGGCCCGAAGCCGATCGACAATCTGTCGTTAAAGGCGTAGCTGACGGTGGGCTGCAGCGTGATGACCTTGATGTCGCTCTTGCTGGCGAACATCCGTCCCTGAAAGCCGTTTTCGTAATCAGTCGAGAGGCCAAACGGTGCATAGACCCCAAAACCAAAGGACCAGTGTTCATCGAGCTTTTGCGTATAGAAGCCGAATGGCACCGTGCTGAACGGAACCATATCGCCGTCGTTGCTGCCAGTGGAACGGCCGCTGACATTGCTGATGTCCGTGGAGGCGTCGATGAATGTTGCGCCCGCGGTAATCTGCGTGCCTTCAAGGCGCGCCATGCCTGCCGGATTCCCGTACACGGTACCTGCGTCATTGGCGGCCGATGCGCGCCCTGCCTGACCACTGCCCATGGAACTGATGCTTTGTTCAGTGCGGGCGAAGCCGCCAGCAAGAACCTGAGTGGATACAAATGCAACGGCAAGGCCAAGGGTTGTCTTGAGCATGGTCATTTCTTTCTTCAGAACCCGTTATTGAAAAGTGCCGGGGAAGATCATCAACGATGCCTTCTCTTCCAACATGAATCGGCGCGAGGCCGAGGCGAGTCCGTTCACACAACAATCCGATAAATCAAGCGCGCAGTTTCATGGCGCGTTATTGCGAGGTGGTGACGATTTTTATCGTTTCGTTAGTCACGTCCGGCAATCCACCATGGGCTGGAACAAAAGTTTTTATGAGCCGCCCGCGGTACTGCCCGGCCGACGCAAACCAACTCTCGATGACAGCCAGATTTCGCCCATCCTTGCTGGAAGCGAGTCCCGAGGAAATCTCATTGGTGAACTTGCAGGCATCAAAGGTGCCCAGCGGAGTCGTTATTGATTCTCGCCCGACATAGGTGTGCTTTTCAGTGATCTCGTACTCGACACCAGGCCCGGCCGTGACGGTTTTGCTGCGATAGCTGACCGTGAAGGTTTGCCCCGGCTGCAGATCAATCGGGACGGCTGGTGGCGGCTCGTTGTAGGTGGCGACCAGCGAAGCACCGCTGCCGTGCTGGTTGCCGTATCTGATGAGCTTGCCATCCACCAGGTCGACGAAGGCGTACCCGGTAAAAACCGGGTCGTTATTAATCAGTGTGGTTTGTGCCTGCATCAACGGATTGGCGCCGGCAAATGACTGACGGCCGAGTGTTTCGGTTTTGTTGTGCCCTGGCACTGCGGGCGCGCTGCTGATCCGCGTTTGAGTTTCGACCACCGAGCCTTGACGGAAGTCGGTCTCGGCAACGCAAGTGCCTGACGACTTATCGCTGGCAGCCGCTGAGCCTGCAAATACCCCGCTCCAGGCCACAACCACCAAAACTGCCAAGCGCGTTGCTTGTTTTGGATAACGACGTTTCAAACTGATTTCACCCATGGACAGTCTCTTCACCGCTACAACCGCCCCACGCCTGCACTCGCAGCACAAATCATGGGCTGCGTCGACGTAAAGACAAACCACGGACGATATCAGTCGCTGAAAACGTGCTCAATAGCACATATGTGCTATATGGCCTTGATTTGGGTGTGGGCTTTTATTGCGCAAGATCTACTCCCCGTGTCGCTGACACCGCGCTGTCTCGCAAACATTGCGATCTGTAGGAGCTGCCGAAGGCTGCGATCACGGTCTGCCAGGAGAAATGCTTCGCAGCCTTCGGCAGCTCCTACAGAAAACGCTTTCAATCCAGTAGTTTGCACGTTGTTTGATGAGAGCCGATTGACCAGGGTACTTCAGCCCCGAAGGGTTTAGATGACACCGCGCTGTATCGCAAACATTGCGATCTGTAGGAGCTGCCGAAGGCTGCGATCGCGGTCTGCCAGGAGACAAGCTTCGCATCCTTCGGCAGCTCCTACAGAAAACGCTTTCAATCCAGTAGTTTGCACGTTGTTTGATGAGAGCCGATTGACCAGGGT